>JAKZVK010000153.1:0-4925 GCA_047516085.1 Bryobacterales bacterium | reverse complement strand
GTGGGAGACGCGCAAGAAAGATGTCCAAGAGGTCTACGAGAAGATCCTCCGCGAGCTGCAGAAGTCGCGCGTGGACGGCGAGGAGTTCATCCGCCTGCGGCGGCAGATCGAGGAGCTGCGGCCTCTGCGCGAGCGGCAGGTCTCGGCCCGGCGCACCGAGAAGGAGCATGCCGACCGCCGCCGCAGCCTGCTGGCGGAGTGGGAGGACTTCAAGGCGCAGGAGTTCCGACGCCTGGACGGCGCGGCGAAGAGAGTCAACAAGAAGCTCCGCGCTCGGGTGCAGGTGGAGGTGACCGCGGCCGGCGACCGCGAGCCGCTGTTTACCATCCTTCGGGAGAAGGTTGGCGGGCGACTATCCGAAGCGATCGAAAGCCTCCGGGGGGCCCGCGATCTCTCCCTCACTCAGTTCGTCGAGGCCTGCCGTTCCGGTGCGGAGGCGCTGAACAATACCTTCGGCATCACGGCAGCCCAAGGCGAGCGCCTCGCCAAGGCTGAGCCCGAGGTGCTGATGCGCGTCGAGGAACTCGACCTGCCCCCGACGACCGCGATCCGACTCAATACGGCTCCCACCGGGGAGCCTCCGGCATGGCAGGCGCTCGAGGACCTCTCCACCGGCCAGAAGGCCACCGCGGTCCTGCTGCTGCTGCTGCTCGAGTCCGAAGCGCCGCTCATCGTTGATCAACCGGAGGACGATCTCGACAACCGCTTCATCACCGAGGGTGTCGTCCCGCGCATGCGCGAGGAGAAGCAGCGCCGGCAGTTCCTTTTCTCCACCCACAACGCCAACATCCCGGTCCTCGGCGATGCCGAGCTGATCGTCGGCCTTTCCGCGACTGGTGAGGCCGAACACGGCCGCGCGCGCATCGCCCCCGAGCACATGGGCTCTATCGACGCCAAACCCGTGCGCGAGCTGGTCGAGGAGATCCTCGAAGGCGGCAGGGAAGCCTTCGAGCGTCGTCGCCGGAAGTACGGGTTCTGAGGAGCGGTGCGATGAACCGAACCGAGCTGGAAGAGCTAATCCGCAACGGCGAGAACTCGGGCGTCGAGTTCAAGCGTGACGATGTTCTCCCTGAGCGACTCGCCAAGGAGTTGGCAGCGCTGCTGAACCTGGAGGGGGGACATCTCCTCCTCGGCGTTGAAGACGACGGCACTGTTACGGGTTTAACCCGCGAACCGAAGCAGATCGAGGAATGGCTCATGGAGGTCGCGCGTGTGCACCTTCGCCCCGCGGCCATTCCGTTCTGGGAGACCCTGCAACTGGACCACGGCCGCGTCGTCGGAGTCATCTCGCTTCCCGCCGATGCGCCGGACAAACCCTACAAGGCCAAGCGCGGAACGGCGTGGATGACGCAAGTTCGGGTGGGCACGACCACCCGCGATGCGACGAACGCAGAGGAGGCGCGCCTCTACATGCAGTCCGGCCACCTACAGTACGACCGCAAGCCGATTTCCGGCGCGACGTTAGACGACCTCGACTTGCGACGCCTCGTGAACTACTTCCGCGACTTGCGCCGGCAGCGGGCTCCCGAGGACACGGACCTCGAGTCTTGGCTGCGCCTGCTGGTCAATACGGAGTTGATGGCCGAGGCCCGCACCCGACCGATGCCGAGCGCGGGCGGCCTGCTGCTCTTCGGCCTGAAGCCAAACCGGTTCCTCCCCCAGGCCGGAATCAGCGCAGCAGCCTACTCCGGCACCAAGAAGGACTATGATGCGAAAGCCCGGGCGACGCTGCGAGGATCCGCAGTGTCCCTCTTCCAAGCTCCGTCGGCCACCGGCCACCCGCTCTACCCTTTGCTGCCACGCACCTTTGCGGAGGCCAGCAACGCCGTTGAAGCGGGCGTCATCGAGCAAGCCATCGACTTCGTGCGCCGCAACATCGAAGTGACCGCCTGGATCGAGCACGGCGGGCGGCGTCTGGAGCGCTGGGACTACCCGCTCGAAGCGGTGCGCGAAGCGCTGGTCAACGCAGTCGCGCACCGCGACTACACCATCACCGTGACCGACATCGAGCTTTCCATCTACACCGACCGGATCGAGATCATCTCTCCCGGGCGCCTACCAAACACGGTCACTGTCGATAAGATGCGGGCCGGATACCGCGCCTCCCGCAACGAGCTGATCAAGGATGTGCTGCGCGACTACCGCTACATCGAAGCGACCGGTCTCGGAGTGCCGCGCAGAATCATTAATGGGATGCGCGCGCACAACGGCACCGAGCCTGATCTCATCGAAGAAGCTGATCGTTTCCTGGTACGCCTGTGGAAGGAAGCGCGATCATCGTGACCCACACTGAAGCAACTCACCGAGGTCGCTTTGCGGCGCGATGCGCTCAACAAGGCCGCGGCGTTAGCTCCGAGACCGTCAATTTCATTCCAAAAAGGAGAGGCTGCAGCCGATGCTAGTATGGGCTACGGAGTTTCCTGTCGCGGCACCTAGTGACTGTCGTGATGTGTTGCAAGTTGCCACGGATACCTTAGCCACGAGTCGGTACTCTCCTTGGCAGGCCCACAGTTTCGGTCCCAGCCCGACCAATGAACTCAAGCGGCTTGAAATGGATGGCCATGTAGTCACTGTAGGGCACGCGGAATATGATTCAGGCCGGATAGCCGGTCTTCAGCATCAGTGGGTTGAAAGTTCCAAGCGTGAATGGATAAACGAGATCGTTGGATATGAGAACTATGGCGGCACCGTTGTCTCAGTGCGCCTGCATTGCAACCTGTTACGTCCCGGTCTGCAATTGCCTGTGCCAAAGAAGCCATTCGTTGTCGGTCGGCTTCTGAAGGACTTAGGCGGAGGCGACGATTCCTGGTTGGTGGTGCAAGACCATCCCCATCGGTTAGCTGAGTCAGGCGTGGACGATGCCGCAAGCTTAGTTAATGGAACGTCACTCGTGCGGCTGCCTGTTGTATACGTAAGCGCGGGACGGTTCCGGCAGCCTTTTGTTGATGCGGACGAACTCGCGGCGTGGCTTGGCGGCATGGCGCACGTCGTGGTCGAACCTTCCAGGTATTTTTCGTTTGCGTTAGCCCGGAATACGGGGCGGGCAAACGCATACGGTGGTGCGGTGAGCATCTATTGGCCACAGGGCGCGGCAGCGCAAGTGAGATATCTGCCTGCGTTGTTACCAGATTCCGCGGAGATGCAACGAGTAGTCGCGGTGCGTGTTCGTCAGGCCCTGACCCAGATCAGGCCAGCATCACCCTGCACGTTCCATTACCTGCAGGAACTTAGCTCCCGGGCTCAGGTGGCGCGACTGCGGGCGGAAGGCTCTACAGCAGTCCAGGATTATGTAGCGGCCTTCGATGGCGAGATTGCGGCGAAGGATGAGCGCCTGGTAGTTATGGAACGGGAGTTGCAGCGACTTCGTGCAGAAATATATCGCTACGAACAGTCGGGAGAGTTAGGCGACAGTACCGTCACCATGAGCCACGGCGAGGAGAGAGAGTTGTACGTCGGTGAACGGCGGGACGCGATAATGGCTGCGCTAGACCGCGGACGCAAATACCTCACGCAGAATGGTCGGCGTGCGCATTTGGTAGAGGACGTCTTGCGCGCCAACGAAGCAACGGACGTTGGGCCGGATCTGGAAGCGAGTCTAAAGGACACATTTGCAAAGTCGGGTGACCTCGGCCAGAGCCAACGCCGGACTCTGGAAGATTTGGGATTCATAATTGAGAAGACAGGCAAGCACTGGAAAGTGATGTACCATGGCGATGGACGCTACATATTCACGGTAGGGAACACAGGCAGTGATCATCGTGCTGGCAAGAACCTCGCGAGTACAATAATTAAGAAGCTTTTGAAATAGCGGAGGTCGATTTGGGTTCCGCAGGCTGCGGGGTGGCGTCGGGTAGCTGAACCGGGTCCCCCGTCGGGTCCGGGGCCGAGAGAGCGGGGCCTGGCCGGGCGCTCCCGCAGGCTGCCTCCGCATAGCCATGGGGCGTCCTGGCGGCGGGCGGGGCGAGGCCGGGGCGTCGAGGCGTTGGTGACGTGCGGCGGGCCGCGGATGGCGGCGGGCGGGGGTGCGCCGGCAGGGCGGGGTGGTGTGTCGGTGTGTCGGTGCGTCCGCGAGCACCGAGTTCGGCGATGTACTGGCGCGGCAAGGAGCGGCCACGGTCGAGAGACCTACCCGAGCAGGCGGGCATCGGCCGCGACCGGATGTACTTCAATATCGCCCGCGTCGGCAACACGTCGGCCGCGAGCATCCCGCTGGCGACCCACGACGCCGTGCGCGAGGGCGTGCTCTCGGCCCCGACCCGCGTATTCACGCCCGGCTTCGGGGCCGGCGCCGTCGCCGGGGTACGCGGTGCTGCGCATCGACCCGGCCGTCGTCGCGCCGGAGCGGACCAGGCCGCCGCTGGCGATGGGACACCGGCCCGTTTTGCCGGCGCCGCCCCACACCTCGTCGTCCGCTGACCTTGGAGGCGGCCTTCGGTAGCTGACGCCCGACGGCGCGGCGGTCCGCGGGCTCGCCCGTCGGCGGGCCGCCGCGTCGCCTGCCTCGAACGCCGGGCGCTGCCCCGCATCGCGCGGGGGCGGTCCGTGAGTCCACCACTCCGTCTTCCGACGCGGCGGTCGAGCGATTTGAAGGCGCGTCGGTCGGATGCGTTCGGATGGGTTCCTGGAGGGTGCGCCTGACAACCGGCAGGTCGCGTTCGACGACGACGGGGTGGCGGCTGAAAACGGACGGGGCCGAGCATCCCGACCCGGCGCAATCGGACAGCCTCGCCGAGCTGCACCGCTGGCTGGACCGGGTTGTTTGCGGGAGGGGGCGAGATCCTACGCTAAGGACACTGACGAAAATTAACTTGTCATCTTTGGCGGTCTGTGGTCTATTTGGGTTCTATGCAGCGCAACGTGGAACTGGAGGCCACGATTGTCGCCAAGTACGCGGCGGTGTCGCCGGTATTGGATGAGCGCAGTCG
>JAKZVK010000152.1:0-9045 GCA_047516085.1 Bryobacterales bacterium | reverse complement strand
GTGAGCGCGTAGAACAGTCCGGTGCCGGGGTGGTAGGTCTGGCCCATCCAGTTGCTGGCGCCCTTGACGCTGGGGCAGACCCAGTTGCCTTCGAGCGTCGGGTCCTTGCCGGGCACCAGGATGGGACGGCCGTTCTTATCGATGCCGGTGGCCCAGTCGACTTTGTCGGTCAACTGCGTGGCGCGCAGGAATTCTCCGGTCTCACGGTCGAGCACATAGAAGAAGCCGTTGCGATTGGCGTGCAGGACGAGCTTGCGGGAGCGGCCTTCCCAGTCGAGATCGACAAGCATGGGCCAGCTTTGCGCGTCCCAGTCGTGCGTGTCGTGCGGCGTGAATTGGAAGTACCACTTGATGGCGCCGGTTTCGGGATCGAGCGCGAGCAGCGACGAGGTGTAGAGGTTGTCGCCGGGGCGGACGGCGGCGTTGAAGTCGGGCCAGGGGTTGCCGGTCGTCCAGTAGAGCGTGTTGAGTTCGGGATCGAAGGTGCCGGAGAGCCAAGCGGCGCCGCCGCCCCACTTGCGAATCTCGTCACTGCCCCAGGTTTCCGAGCCGGGCTCGCCTTTGCCCGGGATGGTGTAGCGGCGCCAGATCTCGTCGCCGGTCTCGGCGGAGAGCGCGGCGATGAAACCTCGCACGCCGCTGTCGCCGCCGGCGCTGCCGACGATGATGCTGTCCTTGACGGCGAGCGGCGCGGAGGTAGAGGTGACGCCGTCGTTGACGCTGGCGTACTGCCGGCTGAAAAGGACCCCTCCGGTGCGGCGGTCGAGCGCGGTGAGGTAGTTGTCGGTCGTGACGAAATACACGCGGTCGCCGAGGATGGCGGCACCGCGGTTGGGGCCCTGCTGCTCGGCGCGTGGGTCGGTGTAGTTCCAGATGACGCGTCCGGTGCGGGCGTCGAGCGCATACATGGCGTTCGTGTTCGTAACGTACATGACGCCGTCGTGAACGATGGGAGAGGTTTGCAGTAGCTTTGCGTTCGGTACCTTGTAGACCCACTTGGCGACGAGCGAGCCGGCGTTTTCAGGCGTGATCTGGTCGAGCGGGCTGTGACGCCAACCGTTGTAGCTGCCGGCATAGGTGATCCAGTTCTTTCCGGGGCTTGCGAGGATGTCTTCGTAGCGCACCTGCGCCGCCGCGACGCCGCACAGCACCAAGAGACTCGCCGAGAGAACCGGAACCAGCACGAACCGCCGCATCCGTTGCACTCCTCTATTCACTTGCGCCTCGATTCACCTGCGCCTCGATTCACTGGTGTGCTGCTTGTCATTCGCGCGCCCCTACTTGTCCGCCTGTGCGGTCCCGCGGACACTTTGCCGCGCCAAGAAGGCGAAGAGGTTTTCGAGTTCGTCGGCCGACAAGCGGCTGCCGTAGTCGCCGGGCATGGGCGAGTCTTCGCGGATTTCGAGTTCGGCGACGTCCCGCATCGAGATGAGATGGAGGTCGCCCGCCCGGTCGATGACCTGGAGCGAGTAGTTGTTGCGGTTGCGCGCTATGCCGTGGATGGTCTTGCCATCGGCGAGCGTGACGGTGACACCTTCGTTGCCGAGCATGTAGAGGCCCTCGGAGGGTTCGAGTACCGCCTGCTTGATGACGGCCAGCGGACGGAGGCCTCCGATGTTGGTGAGGTCGGGTGCCATGAGTCTGCCCTTGCCGCGGATGGCGTGGCAGTTCGAGCAGCCCGCCTTCTCGCTCCAGAAGACCTTTTCGCCGGCCGAGGCGTCGCCGGGGGCGGGATTCTCAGCCGCGGGGCCGGTCAGCGCATGGATGAAGGCAACGAGCTTCCAGGTTTCGTCGTCGGTGAGATTCAGCGGCGGCATCCCGGCGCCGGGCAGGCCCTCGCGGATGATGTCGAAGATCCTCGCGTCGCTGAGCGGGTGCCAATTCGGGCGCTGGACGAGGTTGGGGCCGCGTCCGCCGCTGCCGTCGGGCCCGTGGCAGCCGGCGCAGGACTGCAGATAGAGCTTCTCGCCGGCGGCGATGGCTTCGGGGTCGCCGATCGCGGGGTGGTTTGATTCGCTTTCGTATCGTCCGTGTTGGGCCGCGAGCGGCGCGGCCGGCAAGAGCAGGCCCGGCAGGAGCAGACAAAGCAACGTTCTCATGAACTCACAATGATACAAGAAGTAGGCTCGGGCGCGGCGCGCTCACGTTCGTGATCCGGTCCACCTGAGGGCGCGGCGAGCAATAATCACCGGACTCCGCCAGGCTTGCGGATTCCTCCAATCCCAAGCCGCGCAGCGTCGCCTTAATGCCGGCCCGGGGTGCAACCCCGGGTACCCGTCGCCCCACCCACCCTGTTGATTCTGGCCCTGGCGACTGCGGCTCTGGCCGCAGTCGCCAGGGCCAGAAGGGGCATTTCCTCACGGCTCTGCCTCCTGGGGCTCACGCCCCAGGCTAGTATTAAGGAAACCACTCCCCACACCAGGCATGGCAGACTCCTGCCCCGTCACGAATCACGGATCACGAATAACGATTCACAAATCACCCAAGCCGCGCAGCAGCGCCTTAATCCTAGCCCCGGGTGTGAACCCCGGGGTACGTGCCCATCCTCTAAAGATGAGGGGCCTGGGACCGGCGTCCACGGATGCCGGTCCCAGGCCCCGGAGTGTTTCGGAGGGCTCTGCTTCCTGGGGCTCACGCCCCAGGCTAGCATTAAGGCGCCGCTGCGCGGCTTGGCGTCTGCGCCACCACTCGCACCTTCAACAGTCCGGGCCCTGATTCCCCGCCCCTGGTTCTTCCCCCCACGCCGCCAACTGTCGCCGCACCTTGGCGGCGTTGGGGTCTTCGATCTGCTCGTAGATCGCCAGCGCTTCCCGGGCGTGCTCGATGGCCTTCGCCCGCTCGCCCAGCTTGTCGAGTCCCAGGCTCATGTTGAAAAGCGCAGTCCCTTCGCCCCGCCGGTCGCCCGTCTCGCGCGCGATCGTCAAGTACTGTTCGCAGTACTCGATCGCCCGCCGCGTCTCCCCCAAAATGAGGTAGGCCTTGCCCAGATTGCCCAACGCGTTCCCTTCACCCAGGCGGTCGCCCGCCTCGCGCGCGATCGCCAAGTGCTGCTCGAAGTACTCGATCGGCCGCCGTGTCTCCCCCAGATCGGTGTAGGCTGTGCCCAGGTTGCCCAGCGCGTTTCCTTCGCCCCGCCGGTCGCCGGTCTCGCGTGTGATCGCCAAGCCCTGCTCGTAGTACTCGATCGCCCGCCGCACCTCCCCCAGATGGCTATAGGCTATGCCCAGGTTGCCCAGCGTCTTCCCTTCGCCCCGGTGGTCGCCCGTCTCGCGCACGATCGCCAAGCGCTGCTCGTAGTACTCGATCGCCCGCCGCGTCTCCCCCAAATCCGCGTAGGCCAAGCCCAGGTTGCCCAGCATCATCTCTTCGCCCCGCCGGTCCCCCGTCTCGCCCGCGATCGCCAAGACCTGCTCGTAGTACTCGATCGCCTGGCGCGTCTCCCCCAAAGCGGCGTAGGCCAGGCCCAGGTTGCCCAGCGTCGCCCCTTTGCCCCGCCGGTCGCCCGTCTCGCGCGCGATCGCCAAGTCCTGCTCGTAGTACTCGATCGCCCGCCGCGTCTCCCCCAAAGCGGCGTAGGCAGCGCCCAGGTTGCCCAGCGGCCTCCCTTCGCCCTGCCGGTCGCCCGTCTCCCGCTTGATCGCCAAGTCCTGCTCGAAGTACTCGATCGCCCGCCGCGTCTTCCCCAAATCGGCGTAGGCGATGCCCAAGTTGCCCAGCGCCGTCCCTTCACAGGCCTTGTTCCCCAGCTTGCGCGCGGCCTTCACCGAGGCTTCCAGCCAACGAATCTTTTCACGCGGGTGCTGGCGCAGGTCGAGCACGTTCGGGGCTAGCACGGGATAGTCTTGCGCCAGCGTGGCCGCTTGATCGTCAGACAAAGCGTGCTCCGTTGCCCAGGCTTGTCCCGCCTCGATGTGCGCCCGCTCACGGTCGAACAGGCGCAGCCCCTCGAGTACACCCTCAGCATCTCGCAGGTAAGTCGAGCCCGCTTCACCGGTCACCTTCAGGTAATGCTGGGCATGCCTCTTGGCCACGTTGTACGCCCCTTCGTGGCCCCAGCCCTCCCGCGCCAGGTCGCGCATCAGGTCGTGCAGCCGGAAGCGCCCGTCTTTCACCTCATAGAGCACCAAACTGCGGCCCAACAGCGCATCCAACTCGCCGTCCTCGAACTCCCCCACGGCCTCGGCCGCCGCCCGGTCGAACGGCGCGGGAAACACAGCCAGCGACCGCCAGCGCCCCGCCAGCTCCGGGGCGTCGCGCTACAGCGCTTCGACGCTCTCGGCCAACACCGCCATGACGTCGCGTCCTTGAAAGCGCAACTCCGAGCGCTTCTCTTCCAGCCGCTTCAGGTACTCAACGACCGACAACGCCGGCGACGCTGCCAGCCGGTTGCCCGCCACCCGCAGCGCCAGCGGCAGGTCGCCGCACAGCTTGGCCAGCTTTGCGATCTCGCCGTCTCTGGCGGGCTTACCGTCGAGTATCCTTCGCAGCAGCCTTTTCGAGTCCGACCGTGCCAACTCGCTGAGGTCTACCGACTTGATGCCATCAAGCTGCACCGTCTGCCGCGACGTGACCAGCAGCGCCGAGGGCGACTTCGGCACGAGCGGCCTCACCTGTTCGCTGTCCTTCGCGTTGTCGGACAGCACCAGCACCGCGCGGTCGGCCAACAGCCCCTGATAGAGCCCGGCGACCTGCTCAGGCTCGTCGGGCAACTTCAAGTCGCGCTCGAGCGAGACGATCACATGTGCCATCGCCGCTTCGGGTGTAACCGGCTTGGCCTCGAGCCCGCGCAGGTCCACCTGCACCTGCCCACCCGGATACAAGCTGCTCACCTCCCGCGCCACGTAGTACGCTAACTCGGTTTTACCCTGTCCCCCGATGGCGGTGATCACTGCGCCCTCGCGCTTGCGCAGCCGCGCGACGAGTTGTTTGGCCTGCCTCGCTCGCCCGGTGAAGTCGGCCACCGGGTCACGTAGTTGAGGTACTATGCGGGCCGGCGCAGGCTGCGTCCGCACTGGAGTCGGTGCCGCAGTTGTCCCCTCACCGGGTGAAGCCTCTACGATGACTGTCGAGCCGGCTTCAGCCTTGATCACCGGTGCCTGATACTGATCACGACCCACAATGGTCGCGCCGGGGCTGTTGCTGATGCTAAGACCGTTGTTGACCCAAAGGTTCTGTACGCTCTCGTGCTGCCACGCTTGATCGAGGAGCGTTGCGATTTCCTTGGTGAGCTGTGGGTCCGCGGCCAACAACTGCTGCAGGGGTGCGGTCAGCGCTGGGACTGAGGGCTTCCCGTCAGCCTGTTCGGCACTCTCTTCCAGCGCCTTGGCCTCGGGCTTTCCACGAAGCTTGTCCCACAGTTGCTTACCGTATTCAAAAACCTTGTCCGCCCCTTTGTCCGCGGCCTTGCCGGCCACCTTCTCCCCGAGCTTTACACCGGTTTGTTGCAACAAAGGCCAAGCGTAGGCCAACAACGGGCCGGCGTACTGCGCTAATTGCTCTATTGAAGGGTCGATCATCGCTTCGCCGAAAAACCGCCTCCAGTCTATCACCGGCCCGCAACCAACCCCAGGCCCAGATCCGTCCGTAAGGCAGTGGGACTGTGTGTCGTCACGCCCTGATGACTCGGCGGGTGGAACTGGAAGAGAGCGGATGTGTTTGCGCTTGGCTCACCCGCCGGGTGTTGAGGGTGTGCGTACTCGTTGGTGATGCGTGTCGATCCGCCGACCCTGCCAGGATTGTGACGCCCTTCCGTGCTCGGGCCTGTGGTTGGACGCGTCCGTTTGCGCCAAGAGGCAACCGTGGATTCCCATCCGCGGCTCGGTTGTGCCGCGGCGTGCAGTTGCGGTGGACCGGAGCTTCAAGCAATCGTTAAAATCCTTACGTACGGATTTGGGACTTCCGTCATGCGCCCACAGTGTAGAACAAAGCCAACCTCAACCGACCACGACCGCGCTCTAGCCGAAACCGAGCCCCGAACGCAAGAGAGGGGTAAATCCGCTCCAATTACAAACCGGGCCGCCCCACCCACCACCAAATCCCCGCACATCGCCTTTTCAGTCACAGATTTTCAGAAACAATTTCCTCAATCCCTGCAACCACTTACCTGTCCGGATACCCCAGCGCCCCACAACCGGCCTTTACACTATAAGCGAAGAAAGCAGACGGCGATCCGTCGCCCCAACAGGACAGCAGGTGGAACACTACAATTTCAATCCCGGTCACCGATCCGCACCCGAGCGGCGTGCGGTGACCCATGAGTGAAGCAAATAAAGAACCCTTAGGATCTCTGGCAAAACCCGGCAATATCCTCCAAAACCTTGCCAAACTGTGCCATTCTGCCGAACCGGCCGCCCGCGAGGACCCCACCCTCAACCAGCCGCCGGAGCCGGCCTGCATTCCTCAACACGTGACGGGGCGAAGCGGGTGGTAAGGCCAAAGGCGGTGCGTCTGAACGTCGACGTCTACCAGGCCCTACCAGCCCGTCGTGAAAGGCTGGTTTCCCCTGATGCCCGTCAAGCACAACTACATGTTGTCGTCGGTCGAGCAGGCGGGCACAGCATGCCGTGCCCCTACATCTGCAAAGGACGCCGCTCCCGCTTTTGCCACAGGCTGCCAGGTCTAGAGATAGCGAAAGGCGCGGTATCTAAAGTCACCTTGCGGCGCCGCCGATTCGCAATAGGTACGGCCCCCGCTCGTTCTCAGGACGCTCACCGTGACCCCGCCCCGCAGACCCGCCAGTACAGCGAGCGCCAGTACAGCGAGCGTTGGCGCAGGCGTTCCAGAGCCGGTTGAACTTTCCTTGCGGAAGAAACTGCTGTTCTACTCAGTGTTGGGCGCGCTGGTCGTGCTGGCCGGCGTCGCGGCGGAGGGCGTGCTGCGGCTTGCAATGCCTGACTTGAAATACGCCTATGCGGCGCCTATCGACCCCGAGACCGGCTACGGGGTGACGCTAGGTCATCGTTTCTCGCTGAACAGCCTTGGAATACGGGAAGCGGAGTTCCCCGTCCCGCGGCCGGCGGAGCAAACACGCGTCCTGTGCCTGGGCGACAGCATTACCTTCGGCTACGGCCTGCCCTACGAGAGCGCATGGCCCAAACTGCTCGAGGCTCGCCTGCGGCAGCGGTACGCCGGCGAAGACATCTTCTGCATTAACGCCGCGGGCAACGCCGCCACGACCCACCAGGCGCTGGCGTTATACCGCGAGACGGCGCACGCCTTCGGAGCGGGAACCGTGGTTCTCGGGTTCTGTATGAATGACGTCCGCTTGGCGCGGCATTCCAATGACGTGAAGAGCAATGACGTGAAGAGCGTCGCGCTGTCCCGCCGCGGGAGCGGCCTGCGCGCTTGGCGATTCGAGTTGCGCCGCAGCTACCTGTTTTCCGCGCTCGATTTGGGCATGACGGAAGCGATCAAGCGTCACGTCTATCCGCTGAGCGGTAAGAGTTGGCTCACGAGCCATCCTTACCAACTCAACGCATTAGGCATGACCCAGGTCGCGGGGCAGGCTTGGCGGGACACGCTGGCATCTCTGAGGGAGTTGCAGAGTGCGGTGGCTGCTGACGGGGCGAGGCTCGTGGTAACCGCTTTTCCTTATCAATTCCAGATCAGCGACGACCCCCGCGACAATCCATACCGCATCGACAAAACACAGTTTCGCATCGATGCCTTTGCGCGGCTGGAGAGGTTCTGCCGTGAGAACGGAATCGCGCTAGTGAGCCTGCTCGAGGAGTACTCCGGTGCGAGGGAAGAGATGATCACGGGGCAGCGTGCGTGGGACGACCTCTTTATTGACTACTGCCACCCCAGTCACGCGGGACAGCAAATCGCTGCGCTAGCTATCTACCGGACGCTGGTCGGGGAGGACCCAGAGCCGTTCGGACGCCCGGGCCGGGCGCTCACGACTTCAACGGCCTGTTCGCCGCGTGGGAAGCTTCCCGAATTGCGCGGGTCCGGACGGCAGGCAGCACCGCAGGAGACCGCAACTAACAGCCCGTGGTGAAAGCCAAGTTTCTTGTGACGCCCGTGAGACACGTCTACATGTTGCGGTCGGCCGAGCAGGCGGGCACGGCATGCCGTGCCCCTACATTGCGATTCGCGGGATTTTCGGTTTTGCCACGGGCTGCTAAGGGACCAGAATCCGTAGATGTGCGATAACAGGGAAGATAAGCCGATCCAGTGGAAGCAACTCGACAGACGGCCGTTTGAACACCCGATGGGCTCGCCGAACGACACCTACATTCTGGGCATCTCGGCCTATTACCACGATTCAGCCGCCTGTCTCGTGCGAAACGGCGAGATTGTGGCCGCCGCCCAGGAAGAGCGCTTCACGCGCAAGAAGCACGATCATCGCTATCCGAAGAATGCCGTCGCCTATTGCCTGCGCGAAGCCGGTATCCATTCGGGCGAGGTGAGCTATGTCGTTTTCTACGACAAGCCGTTTCAGAAGTTCGAGCGGCTGCTCGAGACCTACCTCGACTATGCGCCCAGCGGCATCCGGTCGTTCCTGCAGGCGATGCCTCTGTGGCTGCGCGAGAAGCTGTGGCTGCGCGAGCAGATCGAAAAGGAGTCGCAGTTCGACGGGGTGGTGCTGTTCACCGAGCACCACGAGTCGCACGCGGCGAGCGCCTTCTTCCCATCGCCGTTCGAGTCGGCGGCGATCCTGACGATCGACGGGGTGGGTGAATGGGCTACCAGCAGCTATGGGCACGGCAAGGGCAACCGCGTCGAGTTGATGGCCGAGACGCAGTTCCCGCATTCGCTCGGGCTGCTCTACTCCGCATTCACTTACTACACGGGTTTCAAAGTCAACTCGGGCGAATACAAGGTCATGGGCCTGGCGCCCTATGGCGAGCCGCGCTACACCCAGCAGATCCTCGACGAGCTGATCGACCTTCGCGAAGACGGGTCGTTCCGGCTCAACATGAAGTACTTCAACTACTGCCAGGGCCTGACCATGACCAACGCGGCGTTCGACCGGATCTTCGGTGGTCCGCCACGAAAGCCCGAGAGCGAGGTCACGCAGCGCGAGATGGACTTGGCGCGCTC
>JAKZVK010000151.1:0-7342 GCA_047516085.1 Bryobacterales bacterium | reverse complement strand
ACTCTCATTGGAAATCGCTTCAAACTCTCTCATGGCGTATCCTTTCTTTCCTTTCCGGGAAGCGGTCAAACACTGAATTCAACCGCTAGGATACGCCGCCCTTCCCTATGCCCTCATCCACAACTTTTGGTTATATCTCAGGAGGGCGTCCGGGGCCGCTAAACCGAAACCAAGGCGTTGATTGCAGTAGCCGCTGAGGAAGATGGCGTGGGTATCGGGGCGCATCCGCATGGCGACGATCCCTGATGCTTCCGCGGAAAGCTTGATGGCCTTCGTGGGTTAGGCTATCAAACGCGGCAGCGTAGTCCATACCGACGGCCGGCTTCCTGAGTGAAGTAAATACCCAGTAATAGCTATAGTCGTCCTAGCCCTGAAAAGGGGTGGTGAGCGCGGAAGGACTCGAACCTTCAACCTAGTGATTAAGAGTCACTTGCTCTACCAATTGAGCTACGCGCCCACAGGGCTACTGTGAAACGACTGAATCAACGAAACGCCAGTGCCGCCGATGTCGAAATACTGTGATCGGAGTGGTGAGCCGCCGAGGATCGCTACGTTCGACCGACTTCAATGGCTATTGTAGCAGCCGGCGTACCGGTGCCCGGTTGTTTGTACGGATTTCCGATTCGTCTGGCCGAAAACCACAGGCCGTTACTTTTTCAGGCGACTGCAGGCGTTGGCGGCGCCCATCACATCCACCGCCGAGCGGCCCTCTTCGACATGCTGAATCACGCCTTCTTTGTCGACGACGAAGGTCGTGCGGTTGGAGACGCCACGCGCCTCATTGAGCACGCCGTACTGCGTCGAAACGTCGCGCTTCAAGAAATCGCTGAGCATCGGAAACTTCACGCCCAGCTCCTCGGCGAACTTGCGTTGCGAGGGGACGTTATCGGTGCTGAGGCCGAACACCTGCGTCTCCGCCCCTTCGAACTTGCCGAGGTTGAGCTGGTAGGCCTGCATCTCCTTGGTGCATCCGCCGGTGAACGCGGCGGGGTAGAACGCCAAGACGACGTTCTGCTTGCCGCGGAATTCCGACAGCGCCACCGTGCCTCCGTGGGTTGAAGGCAGCGTGAAGTCGGGCGCCGTGTCGCCGACCTTCAACTGCGTTGCCGGGAAGGCGGGGGCGATCAGCAAACCGAGCACGATGAAGCCTAGGGTGAATGATCGAAGTTGGGTCATTGTCTTCTCCATGTGGACCAGGGCAATCTCGGAATCAGACCGGCATTGTAGGCCACTTCGAGAACGAAGGCAACAGCAAATCATCGCAACAAGGGCTTGCAACCATTTGTCGTACCCTGAAAGATACGCTCATGTCGTCCGACCCTTGGCGTCCCTCGCCGCCTCTGTCCCGCCCGTTCCCGCCGGAAGTCATCCGACCGGCCATCAACGGCGGGTATCAGACCTTCGTGCCGCGCCCGCGTCCGCGGCGGCAGAAGATCTGGCTGCACGTGTTGTTGTTCGTGCTGACGGTGGCGAGTACGACGTACATGAACGATCCCCTGTATTCCGTTTGCATCATGAGCATCCTCACCGCCCACGAGTTCGGCCACTACTTCGCGGCAAAGTATCATCGAGTGGCGGCGACCCTTCCGTACTTCATTCCCTTCCCCTCTTTGTTCGGAACCCTCGGAGCGGTAATACGAATGTCGCCGGCCATTCCGAGCCGCCGTGCCCTGTTCGACATTGCCTCGGCGGGGCCCATCGCCGGGCTTGTCCTTGCGTTCCCGATCAGTGTAGTCGGCGTGTTTCTGTCGAACCAAGTACAAGCCCAACCGGGCGAAGCGACGATTATGCTGGGTGACCCCCTCATCTTCCGGGCGCTACAGTGGCTTTTCTTTGGGTCCACCCCGGAGGGTACCGATCTGTTGTTGCACCCGATCGCGTTTGCCGGGTGGGTCGGCTTGTTCGTGACCGCTCTGAACCTGCTGCCAATCAGTCAGCTCGACGGAGGACATATCAACTACGCGCTGTTCGGGCGACGGAGCCGCCCCGTCGCGTTCTTGGCCTTTGTCGCTTTAGGAGCCGTTACGATCTTCTACGACTATCAGTACACGCTCATCCTGATTCTTCTGTGGTTCATGGGCATCGCCCACCCGCCGACACTGAACGACACGATCGAGCTCGGACCTGCGCGCCGCCGCATTGGGGTCTTTCTTTGGATCGTCTTTATCCTGTGCTTCAGCCCTGCGCCGTTCAAGTTCTGAGCCTTGGTTGAGCGGGCCTCTGTGGGCGCCGACTCGTGGAACAACCGTGGTCCTTATCGACCGCCACCAGCAGTCGTTGTGGCTGCGCAAGCTTCGAGCACAAACTGACCCATGACGGGTCCGTCGATGGCCGCCGCTTGCTTATAATGTCCTTATGACGAGAACGGTTCGCTTCACAGCCCTAGTCTTCCTAGCCGCCACCATGATGCTTGCCGCCAACAGCGTTCACGATTTCACCCTGAACTCGATCGACGGCGAGGCGGTGCCGCTCGGCGACTACAACGGCAAAGTCCTGCTGATGGTCAACGTTGCCAGCCGCTGCGGCTTCACCCCGCAATACAAGGGCCTCGAAGCCCTCTACCGCAAATACAAAGACGACGGCTTGGTCGTGATGGGCTTTCCGGCCAACGACTTCGGTTCACAGGAACCCGGCACCGACAAGGAGATCAAGGCCTTCTGCTCACGCAAATTCGACGTGAGCTTCCCGATGTTCTCGAAGATCTCGGTCAAGGGCGGCGACATGGCGCCACTCTACCAGCACCTTACCTCCACCGCCGGCGGCGATGTGCAATGGAACTTCACCAAGTTCCTCGTCGACGGACAAGGCAGTGTGATCGGCCGCTTTGCCCCTGACGTCGAGCCGGAATCGACGAAACTTACCGGGGCCGTCGAAGCTGCGCTGAAGAAGTAGAAGGCTTTCACACAACAACTAAACTGTCAGGCGTTTGGCAGGATAAGTCTTACCCGCAACAGCTCCGTCCCTGCGTCATGACCATCTGTTCGATTCTCTGGCCGGCGGCGTGCACGGTAGGATAGGACTGCACCGTGCACGGACACATCGGACCATGTCCTACGGTAGCCGAAGGGACAAGCCATGAAACATGCGATTCTCGCGACCCTTCTGTTCATGCAGCCTGTGGTCACCCTTGCGGAGGACGCCATCCACATCGGCTCGCGGCGCGAGTTGTTTGTGGACGACCATCTCGTCGATCGCCTCGCCGGCAAAGCGGAACTGCGGTTGCATCAGCCCACACCACGGGAAGTGGCGCTCCTGCATGATGCTCCCTGGGAAGGGAACGCCACCGCCTACCACAGCATCTTCAGGGATGGCGATCGCTACCGCATGTACTATCGTGCCTGGCGCCTGACGGTCGACTCGGACCAACTCAATCAGGGCATCGTGAGCCTTTGTTACGCCGAAAGTCGCGACGGCATTCACTGGGAGAAACCGCAACTGGGCCTGCACGAGTTTCAGGGCAGCAAGGCCAACAACATCGTCATCTCCAACGAGATGGCCATGGGTCATCAGGTGACGATAGGAGGTCCGGCAGTCTTTCGAGATACGAATCCGAATACGTTGCCGGACGCGCAATACAAGACCTTCCTGATCTCCAAGAGCCCACTCGGCATGCGTCCCTACAAGTCGGCCGACGGCATCCACTGGTCGCCGATGACCGACGGGCCGACGATTACCAACGGTGCTTTCGACTCGCAGAACCTCGTGTTCTGGGACTCCGTGCATGGCGAGTATCGTGCATTCTGGCGCTACTTCACGAAAGGGACTACCGACGACAAGGCCTGGAAGCCGAGCGGGATACGTGCCATCCGTACCGCCACATCAGACGATTTGCGGCATTGGAAGAACGAGGCGAATCTCGCTTATGTCGATTCCCCGCCGGAGGAGTTGTATGAGAACGGCGTGGCGCCGTATCACCGTGCACCACACCTGTTGATCGGATTTCCGGTTCGCTACATCGATCGGGCCGGTGCGCCATCCACTTCGGGTCGCGATGGCCGCGACACGCCCGGGCGGGAGAACACCCGTGCGTGGCCGGTGTCGCTGCGCGCGCTGCCGGACCTTCAACAGCGCGAGGCGCGGGCCGCATCCAGTGAGCGCTATGGCAGCGCCATCACCGAGGGTTTGCTGATGGCCAGCCGCGACGGCGTTACATTCAAACGCTGGAATGAGGGGTTTCTTCGACCCGGCATCGAACGTCCGGGCACGTGGAATTACGGACAGCAGTTCATCGGCTGGCATCTGGTCGAGACCGCGTCGCAACTTGCGGGAGCACCCAACGAACTCTCGCTGTACGCGACCGAGGGCTACTGGACGGCGCAAAAGGGGACCTCTTTGCGGCGCTACACATTGCGGCTGGATGGCTTCGTTTCGGTCCAAGCTCCCATGAGTGGCGGCGAACTCATCACAAGGCCCGTGACGTTCACGGGTGGCACACTTTCCCTCAACTTCGCCACCTCGGCGGCGGGCAGCTTGCGCGTCGAACTACAAGACGTTCAAGGAAAAGCTTTGCCAGGCTACGCGCTCAACGACTGCGACGAGTTGTTTGGTGACACCGTTGACCGGACCGTCACCTGGCACAACAAGAGCGACCTGTCGACCTTGATAGGTGACGTAGTGCGTGTGCGCTTTGTGTTGCGCGACGCCGATCTGTTCGCGTTCCAGTTCGCCGAGTGATGAAAAATCCTCGTAAGCCGTTACGTTTGGCACTTCTGCGCATCCGGACGCCCATGCATCGCTATCCCGTCCGCAGTTCGCGCGTCAGTCCGTCCTAACCGCTCTGATAGACTCACAAACGCGGCATGGGTGACGCGAACGAAGGCGCCGTCGAGACATCGCAGGGCGACGCCGCCCCGCGACTTCTACAAATCGTCGAAGATCTCGTCCTCGAACTCCACCCGCACCGCCGCGGACGCCTGCGGCTCACGCTCCAAAGCTCGCTCGACCGCGACCTCGCCATCGACAGCCTCGGCCTCGCCGAGTTGCTCAACCGCATCGAAACCACTTTTCGTGTCCGGCTGCCCGATGATCTGCTGGCCCGTGCCAACACGGTAGGCGAGTTGCTCGCGGCCGTCGGACCCGGCGTGGCACCTGCTACCGAGGTAATCGAGCCTGCCGCGCCCGCCGCTCAGCACGCTCCCGAAACACCGTTCGACGCCTCGACACTCACTGAACTGCTCGACCGGCACGCGCGCGACCAGCCTGACAATCTCCACGTCGTCTTCCCCGACGGCACAGCCGACCCCACTCGCCTCACCTATAGCGATCTGTCACAAGGCGCCCGCTCCGTCGCCGCCGGCCTACTCGCGCGCGGGCTCGCGCCGGGCGACCGCGTGGCGCTCATGCTGCCCACCGGACCCGATTTCTTCCTCGGCTTCTTCGGCGCGCTCTACGCCGGGGCCGTCCCCGTACCCATCTATCCGCCGCTGCGCATGTCGCAGATCGAAGAGCACCTGCGCCGCCAGGCGGGCATCCTCAACAACGCCGAGGCCGCGGCGCTCATCACGATGGACGAAGCGCGCACTGTGGCGACTCTGCTAAGCGGGCAAGTGCCGTCGCTCCGTATCGTCGACACGGTCGAGCACCTGACCGCCGGCCCCGCTGACTCCCTGCCCCGCCGTAGCGACCCCGGAGCCGACGACCCGGGGGCTATCGCCTTCCTGCAATACACCTCCGGCAGCACGGGCGATCCGAAAGGCGTCGTGATCACCCACAACAACCTGCTGGCCAACCTCAACGCCATCCGTGACCGGTTTGGGCCGGGGCCCTCGGACGTGATTGTGAGTTGGCTGCCGCTCTATCACGACATGGGTTTGATCGGAGCGTGGCTCGCGAGCTTGGCCTACGGTATCCCGGCGGTCATCTTGTCGCCGCTGACGTTCCTGACCCGTCCGCAAGAGTGGCTCTGGGCGATTCACCGGCACCGCGGCACCTACTCGGGCGGACCCAACTTCGCCTTCGAGCTCTGCCTGCGAAAAATACCCGACGAGGCGATCGAAGGCCTCGACCTTAGCTCGCTACGCCACATGGCCAACGGGGCCGAGCCGGTCAACGCGTCGACGATCCGACGCTTCACCGAGCGGTTTGCGAGATACGGCTTCCGCGCCGATGCCATGCGCCCGGTCTACGGTATGGCCGAGAACACGCTGGGCCTGTCGATCCCGCTTCCGGGAAGTGTGCCCGTGATCGACCGCATTGCTCGCGACCCACTCGCGAAGCGCGGGGAGGCCGTCGCGGTTGCCCAACCGGCGGCCCCCCCGTCGGGTCCCCAGGAGGCAACGGCTCTCGAGGTGGTCGGTTGCGGCCCGGTCCTCAAGGGCAACGAAGTCCGGATCATCGGCGCCGATGGACGCGAACTACCCGAGCGCCAGGAGGGACGCCTCCAATTCCGCGGTCCGTCGTCAACGCAGGGCTACTTCCGAAACGAAGCCAAGACCCGCGAGATGATGGACGGCGATTGGCGGGAGAGCGGCGACCTCGCCTACATCGCCAACGGCGAGATCTTCGTCACGGGCCGATCGAAGGACATCATCATTCGGGCCGGCCGCAACATCCATCCCCAAGAACTCGAAGCCGCTGTGGGCGACATCGACGGCATCCGCAAGGGCTGTGTCGCCGTTTTGGGAATCGCCGATGCCACCGCGGGGACCGAGAAGATCGTGATCGTCGCCGAGACACGGGAGGAAAACGCAAGCGCCCGCACCCAACTCGAAGACAGCGTCGCTGCCACCGCCGCCGAGTTTCTCGATACGCCGCCGGAAGAAGTACTGCTCGTCCCGCCTCATACGGTCCCGAAAACATCGAGCGGCAAGCTCCGCCGCGGCGCGATGAAGGAGTACTACGAGCACGGCCAGATTGGGTCGAGCCCGCGCGCCCTGTGGTGGCAACTGACGCGCCTCAGCACCAAGGCGTGCCTGGTGCGCGCACAGCAACGGGTGACGGCCGCGTTGACCACCCTCTACGGCGTCTACTGGTGGCTCGTGGCCACGCCCCTGCTCTTGTCGGCGTGTTTGTGGACGCTGGTCGCTCCCCTGCCCGCGTGGCGCTGGGCCGCGCTCCGCGTCGCCGCGCGGGCCGTGCTCTGGCTAACAGCCATTCCCCTGACCATCTCGGGCCGGGAGAAGATCCCAAAGACCAGTGCCGTCATCGTGGCCAATCACACCAGCTATTTCGACGTGCTCGTGATCACCGCCGCCCTTGGTGGGCCCATGGTCTTCGTCGCCAAGAAGGAGTACGAATCGCAGTGGCTCATCGCCCTCTTCCTTCGGCGGATCGGCAGCATCTTCGTCGAACGCTCCGACGCCGCCGGTGGAGTCGAAGACACCGAGAAGATCAGAGACGTGCT
>JAKZVK010000150.1:0-2599 GCA_047516085.1 Bryobacterales bacterium | reverse complement strand
GGCCGGTTCGGCTAGATAGGCGGCGACCGGACCGGGCGACCGCTGGCCGCGCCGCCGACTCGCCGTCCACCAACTGCTTGCCCGTGAAGGCTGGCTGCGGCTGCACGAGAAGGGCGGCAGGACGCCACGACGTGCCGGCCCGCCACCGGGCCGAGGAGGCGGTCGAGGCGTATCTCGCTGGACGCCCGCAGTCGCTCGATCCGGCGGCGAGACGAGTGCCTCGGCGAGCGCCCCCACGGGAGTCTGCGCCGCGGCCGGCATCGCCCTCCATAGGCACGGCCAGAGCAGGAGTGCCGAGCTGGCAATGCTCTTCATGTTGTTCGTCTCCCGGTTCCTGAGCGAACGGTTACCACGACTTCGCAAACCGGTGGAAGACGGGACGTGAGGTGTGATGGACGCGAGGTCGGCGAAGATCGACGTGCCCCGACCGTCGCGGGGGCGGCTTCGAGACGTTCGTGCCCCTCACGCCAAGCCTCCGCGGGGGCGGACGGCGCGTCTGCCATGGCACGGCGGCCACGGCCACAGGACGGGGCGGCGTGGTGCCGCTCGAGGGCGACCTGGGGCGAGCGGCCAGGCCGGTCACCCCGAACGTCGGTGCCTGTCCCCCCGGCCGTGGCGGGCGAACGTTCGGGGCTGGCGGAGGCGGTTGTGGGGCGGCTGGTCGAGCCAGTAGGGCTGCGGTCGACAAGTCGACCTCGCGGCGACCGACGATGAGTTCGGCGCCCGCGGCCGGCTGCCCGGGAGGTGGGCAGGAAGCGGCACGACCGTGTATCGACCACGGCATGACGATGAACACACTCAGACTCGTCGGCGGCGGTCCCCCAACCCCCGCTTCTCAGCCACACCGTCTCGCAACGCCGGCCCGTCTTGACACGACGCCGGGTGCGGGTCAATGATGCTTGGTGTTTGCTGAGCAATGGGCTTCGTAGAGGCCGTTCTTGAACGAGGGCCGCAGTCCCAGCCGGTGACAAGCCGTCTGGTCTCCCGGCGGACCACGGCGCGGAGACAAACCCGCCGCATTTTGGCGGCTTCAACGGCGCGCTCACGCGGGACGCGACTCGCCACCTGACTCGGCCCCGCCCACAAACCGCGAGAGATATATTGCCAATGAGCATCACTGCCCCTACTCCACCGCCCTCACCCGACCACCTCCAACGCGTCTATATTCCCCACCTACGCACTCAGTTCCAGCGCGCCCGACCAATCCTCTTTACCGGCGCGGGTTTCTCAGTCTCGGCCAAGAACGCCTCTGCCGAGACCCTACCAACATATCGCGAAATACGGCAACACCTTTGGACGCTCTGTTTCCCAGGTGAAGCCTTCGAAGATGACTCAACACTTCCCGACCTGTTCGAACACGCCGTGCAACGCCACCGCAACGCACTCTCCAGGCTGTTGGTCCGTCTGCTAACCGTTGATGCTGACTCACTACCCCAATGGTATAAGCATCTTATCAGCTTTCCATGGTTGCGATGCTACACACTTAACATCGATGACCTCATGTCCGCGGCCTCTCGTGCGTTTGCACTGCCTCGTAGAGTGCGCCCGGTCTCCGCCACGAGCCCCCACCAGCCCGCCACTGACAACAACCACCCCGACCTCCTCGAAGTGATCCACCTCAATGGCACACTTGATGACCTGCCAGATCACGTAACTTTCTCCGTAACCCAATTTGCCGACCGCCTGTCGAAGCCAGATCCATGGTATATGCGCTTCGTCGTCGACCTGTTGAGCCATCCCATCGTGATCATCGGCACACGTCTTGACGAACCACCACTTTGGCAACACCTCGAATATCGCGGCGCGCGTGGCAATCGACAGCTCGGGGAGTTACGCCCACGTTCCTATCTCGTCACACCCCACCTCGCCCGTCCCCGCCGTGCGCTCTTGGCTGAGCTCAATATATGCTGGCTCCCAATGACCGCCGAGCAATTTACGGCGGATGTTCTCGGTCCGCTTGAAGACGCACGTATTCGCGGCCTTCAGTTTCTGCGCACTCACAGCGCAGGTCGAACCAGTTCTCGAGAAGTCCCCGAGGTCGCCGACCTCGCCATAAACCCAACCATGGACACTAAGTTTCTCCATGGTCACGAGCCGATCTGGGCGGACCTACAGTCTGGCCGCGCTATTCGACGCGATAGCGACGACAAATTATGGGCCGGTATCACATATGCTCTCCAAAAAGACTCCTCGACTCTCATCGTGGTAACCGGCACGGCTGGCTCCGGGAAGAGCACCACGCTGATGGGTACCTGCCTAAAGCTCACAGCACAAGGTGAACGCGTGGGTTGGGTGGACCGTGACGCCAGCCTATCACCCCACGACGTTCTGCGTTGCATCAAGGCGGACGGTAGCCCCCGGGTGTTGGCAATCGATGATGCGGATATCTACGGATCATCGTTAGCTGCGATAGTTAAAGATATGTTTGCGGCTCACAGTGGCATTTTGGTAATGCTGGGGGTCTTTGTTTACCGGGTAGAAGCGAGAAAATCCGCGAAGTGGTGTGCAGGTTTGGTGCGCATGTGCCGATACGTGCAGTATGGCTCGCGAGGGCGGCAGACTGGGCGGTTCGAAGGCGCCCGGGCGCGAGGGTGATCCG
>JAKZVK010000149.1:0-5563 GCA_047516085.1 Bryobacterales bacterium | reverse complement strand
ATGCCCGCGGCTTGAGCGAAGTGCTGTTCCTGAAAAAGTCCTGGATGCCCCAGGTAACCGACAGCCTCTCGGAAGACGAAGTCCAGAACGTGCTGGCGTTCCTGAGCCGACAGGCGGCGCGCATACCGCAATCGTCAGAGGACAAGAAGGAGAACAACTAAGTTGAGGGCAGCGAAGCTGGATTGGTTCACGTTCATGGAGTATTCGTCATTGGGCCGTCGAGGGCACATAGCCGCGCGCGGCCTCGCGCTGGCAATCGTGGCGGCTTTGACCCTCACAGCGCAGGTCACCTACGACGATCTCCTCAAGGGCTCCTCCGACGACTGGCTTACCTACGCGGGCGACTATACGGCGCAGCGGCACAGCCCGCTCAAGAAGGTCACGACCAAGAATGTCGGTTCGCTGGTCCCGAAGTGGGTCTACCACGTGGAAGGCAGCTCGCGGCTCAGTTCCGTTCCGCTCGCCTATGACGGGCTCGTCTACGTCGCCAACGGCAACGAAGTTCACGCCCTAGACGCGCGCACCGGCCGCAAAGTTTGGCACTACCGGGAAGAAAACGTCGAGGGGGGCGCGCGGGCCAACCGTGGCGTCGGCCTGCTCGGCGACAAAGTCTTCTTCGTCACCGGCGATTGCTACTTGATCGCGCTGCACCGCAAGACGGGCGCTCTGCAGTGGAGCCACCAGTACGCCAAGCCCGAGGAGGGCTATCACTGCACCGTCGCACCCTTCGCCTACAAGGACCGCGTCATCGCCGGCGTTAGCGGCGGCGACTCCGGCTGCCGGGGCTTCCTTTCAGCCCATTCGGCCGAGACCGGCGAGGAGCTGTGGCGCTTCTGGACGATTCCTGAAGAAGGTGAGCCGGGATCGGAAACCTGGGGGCCGAAAACGCTCCCCTGGGGCGGCGGCGGCACCTGGATGTCCGGCTCCTACGACCCCGACCTGAACACCCTGTATTGGGGCACGGGCAACCCATGGCCTGACTTCT
The DNA here is from genome assembly GCA_047516085.1 of Bryobacterales bacterium. Taxonomy (GTDB): domain Bacteria; phylum Acidobacteriota; class Terriglobia; order Bryobacterales; family UBA6623; genus JAKZVK01. Next base: position 4,578 of record JAKZVK010000149.1, on the reverse strand, counting down.
ACGGCGGCGACCGTCCGGGCGACAACCTCTACTCCGACTCGCTCATTGCCCTCGACGCCGACACTGGCGAGTTGAAGTGGTATTTCCAGTTCACCCCGCACGATGTCTGGGACTGGGACGCGCAAGAGTTCCCAGTCCTGCTCGATTTGCCGTACAAGGGCAAGGATCGCAAGCTCGTCGTGCAGGCCAACCGCAACGGCTTCTACTACGTCCTCGACCGTGTCAGCGGCGAGTTCCTGCATGCCAACGCCTTCATCGATCGGTTGACCTGGGCGTCGGGCGTCGACGAAAACGGCCGCCCGATCCTGGTCTCCGGCATGGACCCGCAACCGGGCGGCGTGGAAGTCTGTCCGACGGTTCGCGGGGCTTCGAACTTCATGTCGCCTTCCTACAACCCGAACACCGGCCTGTTGCACATCGTCGTGCTCGAGGGATGCGACATCTACACCAGCTCCGCCAAAGAGCCCATTCCGATGGTGGGTTTCGCGGGCACGGGCGGCGAGAAGCCGCCGCGGCACACCAATCAGTTCTACATCCGGGCGCTCAACCCGACCACTGGCGAGCGGGTTTGGGAATACCCCATGACGGGGCCCACCATCATGTGGGCAGGGACGCTCTCAACCGAAGGCGGCCTCGTTTTCTTCGGCGACGACGACCATCACCTAGTTGCCCTCGATGCCAAGAGCGGGCAACATCTGTGGCACTTCACCGTCGGCCAGCAACTCTTCTCCTCGCCGATCACCTACATGGTCGACGGCAAGCAATACGTCACGCTGGTGGCGCAGACCGACGTCTTCACCTTCGGTCTGGCCGAGGAAACCAAGCCCGTGCCGGTTTTGTCGAGGAAGCGTGAGCAGTAGCGGATAGTCGGGGCTTGCAGCCCGGGGTGAAGGCTAAGTGCCGCGTCAAGCACAGGTAGGGCAGACCTCTGTTCGTCCGGGGTGATGCTGCATCGGTCGAAGCCTCTCAATATGTCGCGGCTTTTCCATCGCCCGTTTCAGGGCTCGCGGTCTCTTTGAGACGTTTCCTAGGGTTCCGCCGAGGACGGCTCCACCCTAGGCTAGAATCCGTCCGTCCGCTTTCGCGGACTCGGGTCCGGTTGTAGGCTGGTGGAGCGAAGCGGAGAGGGAGGTTCTTCGCCGAGGCGGGCCGATGCACCTGTGTTCGCGGGCCCGGCATTCCTGACATTGTGAAGGCGCGCCTCCGATCCTACTTTGGACAAGCCAGCGGCATGCCGTGCCCCTACATTGCAGAGCGCAACGTGATCGTATTTGCGAAACACACACTACTTAGTTACGCCGGAACCAGGCCGGCGAATCTCGCCACCAGCTTCTTGATGCCGTAACCCTGAAAATGCACGGTCAGCTTCGACTCCGCCCCGTCGCCCTCCGATTTCATGACGGTGCCGACGCCGAACTTCCGGTGACGTACCTTGGCGCCCAGCCGAAAGCCTCCGCCGTGCGTGCGCCCCGTGCCGCGAGCCTGCAGCGGGCGGCGGACCGCGCCGCCGCCGGTTTGCTTCGCGGTGGGCGCTCCGGCGTTCGACCGAGGTTGCCGCACGCTATTCGGCACCGGAAGACCGCGATTGGAAAAGAACCCGGCAAGATTGTCGACCGAATCGTACGTCGGGCCGTCGTACACCCGCTTCTCCACCGCCTGCCGCACTTCGTTGCGCTCGATCAGCAGGTCCATACCCTCGGCTTGTTGCTGATACGACTGCTGTTGATACGACAACAGGGACGGCATCGTCGAGAGGTCCGTCATCACCTCCGGCGGAATCTCCTGCAGGAACCGTGAGGGTGTCATCCAGTCCGGCGCCCCGCCGCCATAGCGGCGCCGTTGCCGGGCGCAAGTGAGAATCAGTTGCTCTTCGGCGCGCGTCATCCCCACGTAGCAAAGCCGGCGCTCCTCTTCGAGGGCAGCCGTGCTTTCGATCGAACGGCTGTGGGGGAAGATGTTCTCCTCGACGCCCGTCATGATCACCAGCGGGAACTCCAGTCCCTTGGCGCTGTGCAGCGTCATCAACATGACCTTCGCCCTCTGGTCGATGGAATCGGTGTCGGAAACGAGCGCGGCATGGTCGAGAAAGTCGTGTAGACTGTCCCCGCGCTTCTCGGCGTCGAAAGCCGCGTTGATGAACTCGTTGATGTTCTCGAGCCGCCCTTCCGCTTCGATCGACGCATCCCTCTCGAGCATCTGCTTGTACCCGGACTGCTCGACGATCCACTGCAACGCCGTGTGTACCGGTTCTTGAGCGATCTTCTCTCTGAGTCCCTCGATGAGGTACCGAAAGCCCCTGACGGCGCTTTGGGCGCGCGCGGGGAAGACCCGTTCCGCCAACATGCGCTCGGTTGCATCCCACAACGAAAGGCCGTGGCCCCGGGCGTAGCTGGCAATGCTCTCGACCGTGGTACGCCCGATGCCGCGCGCCGGGGTGTTGATGACGCGCGTAAGGGAAACCGAGTCCGCCGGCGACGAGGCAAGTTTCAAGTACGCCAGCAAGTCTTTGACTTCGGCCCGCTGATAGAAGCTGACTCCCCCGAGCACCAAGTATTCGCGGCCCCGGCGGCGCAGCGCCTCCTCGATTTGCCGTGACTGCGAGTTGGTGCGGTAGAGAACCGCCGCCTGCTTGTTGGGGTGCTCCGTTAGGTAGCGGTCAATGGTGTCCGCCACGAAGCCGGCCTCTTCGTCCGCGTCGCGCGCATGATAGAGGCCCACCGGGTGGCCGGGGGCCGAGTTGGTCCACAAGGTCTTGCCCTTGCGGTCGATGTTATTGGCCACGACCGCGCCGGCGGCGGCCAAGATGTGCTTCGTCGAGCGGTAGTTTTGCTCCAACCGGATGACGGTGGCTCCCGGATAGTCGCGCTCGAAGTCGAGGATGTTGCGAATGTCGGCGCCGCGCCAACTATAGATCGACTGGTCCTCGTCGCCGACGACGCAGACGGTCTGCCGCTCACCGGTCAGCAGTTGCATCAACTCGTACTGAGGGCGATTGGTGTCTTGGTACTCGTCGACTAGCAGGTATTGGTAGCGGTCGCGCAGCCGCTGCCGGGTTTCCTCGCTATGGCGAAGCAGGCGGACGCACTCGAGCAGCAGGTCATCGAAATCGAACGCGTTCGACCCGTGCAACGCCTCTTGATACCGCTCGAAGATGACGGCCAACTTGTCGGACGCCGGGCCGGTCGAGTCAGTGTAAAAATCCTGGGGGCCGCGCCCTTGGTTCTTGGCGTGGCTGATGACCGACAAAGCCGAGCGGGGCTTCATGAACTTGTCGTCAAGCCCCAAGCCTCGATACACGGCCTTGATCGCCGCCACTTGGTCGTTCTCGTCGTAAATGCTAAAACTTCTCGTGAAGCCCGAGCGCAGATCGGCCAGCGGCCCACCATGCGCGCGCAATACCCGCACGCAAAAGGAGTGAAAGGTCGATACCAGCGGAAACGAGCTCAGCGGCGCACCGCTCTCGGCGAGCACCGCGCCGACGCGGTCACGCATCTCTTGCGCTGCCTTATTCGTAAAGGTGACAGCGAGAATCGCGTGCGGAGCTACCCCGTGATCGCGGATCAAATAGGCAATGCGCGAGATGATGACGCGGGTCTTGCCGCTACCGGCGCCGGCAAGAATCAGCAGGGGGCCTTCGGTGTGGCGGACGGCTTCCTTTTGGCTGGGGTTGAGGGAGTCGAGAAAGTCCATCCGTGACGCTCATTCTAGCATCGGGTTGGACGGATTCAGTCTGTTCGGTTCGACCCACGGAAGACCGAGGCGCGGACCGCTACGCCCGCCTGCTTACGTAACGGATTACGGAGCGCAGTTCTGGCCGACGAGTGACGCAAGGGGCCGAATGGCGAGGCCAACCCCATTTCCCCCGGCACTAATGGCCCAGGCGATCGCAGATGACGAGGTTCTCGCCTTTCTTGGCAATGCGGTCGTCGAAGACCGCCAGGATGCGGTTGCGCCGCGCGAACAGGGCGTCAATCTCCACGTTGCGAAGGCAGGGACCCAGTTCTCGCTCCAGCGAGGCACGGTCGAGAGCGCGCAGCCCGTCGTAGACGCGACGGTCGATGCGCGTCAAGTTTTTCGGCGTTCGCAGGTCCTTGTGGGTGCGGAAGGCTCGCGTGAAGTCAATCAGGTGCAGAGCCCAGTCGCCGGTGATCAGGAAGTTCCCCAGGTTCGGATCGGTGTTGTAAACGAATTCGGTGAACACCCGCGCGTTGCACATCCGGTCGTTCCAGTCGGCCCGGTTGGGCGGCGCGATCTTTTTCTTGAATCGTTCCAGCTCCATCATCTGGACGTCGTCGACCCACCAGGTGACCGAGCCCGTACTCCTGCCAAGCCGGCGTTCGACCGACACGGGCACCATGTTAAACCCGACCAGGCGGTCGAGCCGATAGGCGGCGATGTTGAACTTGTAGCTGTCGCGGAAGTTTAACTCCGTGCCGGCGGCTGTCGTAAACCGATCCTTGGCGATGTCGACCGTCTGCAACTGGGCGTCGTGCGTCACGGCGCCGTTCGAGAGCGTCGCGCGTTGCGTGCCGGTGGTTCCGATCTTGATGTGTTTCGTCTTCACCAGCTTGGCGGTCA
>JAKZVK010000148.1:0-9024 GCA_047516085.1 Bryobacterales bacterium | reverse complement strand
CGACTAAACCGAGCAGTCGAGATTGACGCACAAACCCTGTTGTAGTCGGTTGACAGGAAGAACCTCGGGGGGAGCTGTGACCCCCGGGCTCGTTTCGCGGGCGGGTTAGGGCAGGGTTAGCAGTCCGTGGCAAAACTGAGGACCGTGCGAATCGCAATGTAGGGGCACGGCATGCCGTGCCCGCCTGCTCGACCTACCGCAACATGTGGGTGTGTCTTACGGTCGTGACAAGAAGCCCGGCTTTCACCACGGACTGTTAGGGCTCAGCGGACTCGACAACAATCACTCCAGTTGCGGTGCAGATCCTCCGGAGCGGTCCTCGATGGTCCGCTGCGCTTGGCGCTCCGTCTCAGCCAGGTTCTCCGCTTGTTTCAGTTTTCCGAAACGGCCCAGTGCTTCGGCCGCCTTCTCCCTTTCGCCGAGCCGGCGGTAAGCAAGGCCAAGCTGGTAGTGAGCCTCTTTCAGCGTAGGGTCAAGCCGCACTGCCTTCTCGAGATGCGAAGCGGCCCCTTTATAGTTTCCGACAGAGGCAGTCATCTTTCCCAGATTGTAATGCGCGTCGGCATTGTTTGGGTCGGTTTTCAGCGCCGCTTGAAATTCGTTCCGTGCCTCATCCTGCTGCTGGAGCTTAAGGTAATTACCGCCGGCTTTCAGGTGGTAGTTTAGATTGGCAGGTTCCAGGCTGATGGAGCGAACATAAGCCTGTCGAGCTTTATCGTACTCTCCTCCTGCGGCGTAGACGTCTCCGAGAGAGCTGTGGTATTCTGCCTTGTTTGGATCTATTTGAATTGTATCTATGAAGCGTTGCCGCGCTTCGTCGTGCATCCCCAGCTTAAACGAGGCTACCCCGAGGCCGTATGTCATAGCTGCATTCCCAGGGAATCGGCGCAAGGCCTCTTCGAACAAAGCGTGAGCTTCAGGTACGCCATCTGTTCTTAGCAGCGTGATGCCGAGATCGTATGCGTAGTCTGAGTTGTGGGGTTCCATCTCCAAAGCGCGGCGCAGGTAACCGACCGCTTTCTTGAAGTCACCCAGTTCCCGCTCGTTCAGGCCCAACAGCATAAAGTAGCCGCCGTCATGGAGACGCACGTCGGTGATCCTTTCCAGCACTCGCAAACTGTCGCGAAACCGGCGGCTGTGGAAGTAACAGCGGGACACATCAGTGTAAACTTCCAGGGAATCGGGTTCTAGTTCCAGCACACGTTCGTAAGCGACAACAGCTTGCGGATAGAGTTCGTACTGACCCAGCTCCCGACCCAGTCTTGCGGCCAAGGTGGCGTCGGTCTGAGAGAGCTTCAGCAATTCTGCTGCGTGCAGCGTGGCGGATTGCTTGCGGTCGAGTCGAAGTTCGGTGCGTAGTAGATTGAACAGGATATTGGGATCACTTGGATCCAACCGGTTGGCTTTTTCGAAGGTCCGGAAGGCCAGCGGGTATTGTTGGTTCTGGACGTAGATGTTTCCGAGGTTGTTATGGACGAGCGGCTGATCGGGATCCAGTTCGAGAGATGTGGAAAAGGCCGCTGACGCCAAGGCCAATTTCTTCAGACGAAGATAATTGATACCTAAGTGATGGTGCGCAGGAGCGTACCGGGGATCCTGATCAATAGCTTCGAGGAAGAAGGAGGTGGCTTCTCGGTGCTTGCCTTGCCGATCCAAGACCACGCCCATCAAGTCTTGAAGTCCCGGAACGTTAGGGTTAAGTTGTAAACCCTTTCGAAACTCTTGCTCGGCGGCGGCCAGTTTCCCTTGTTGGAAATACGCAATGCCTAGCTTGGTGTGTTCCCGAAGGGCTGCCTGCTGGCTTGCCGCCAGAGTAGGGCTCGTCTGCATGCAGACAAGCAGGGCTGCCAGCCCAAGCCTAACCTTGCAGAAGTCTACAGTTCCGACTTTAATTTCAATGTACATCTTTCAGCAAGCGCGTTTATGCCGCGTTTGCGGCATCGTTCCCCCTGGACCCGGGCCTGCCCGCGCACTCGCTCATAACCCCCGGAGGGCATCGTTGCTCTGCATCCGTCCCCGTAGCGGTTGGCCGCTCACCAAACTTGTGGGCAATGTCAGGCCCCCTGCGGCGTACCCCAGTGCGTGCGGTAGCGCCGCTTCACATGCAGGTTCGCGCCCGGGTCGCCGACGATCGTCTCCGTCTCGGCATCGAACTCGAGGTTGCGGCCCGTTCGCGCCACGATGTTCGCCAGATGGCAGTGTATCGCCGAGATGTGTCCGATGCCGACATCGGCGTTCGGTAGCTTGCGCGTGCGAACGCAGTCGACGAAGTTGCGCATGTGGTCGTCGCGTTCATCGTCGGCGTCGTCGTACTCGACCATCTTGCCGTCGCTGTCGTACGCCTTGAAGCCCCAACGGCGGTTCCACCGGCCGATGTGCACCATGCCCTCGGTGCCGTAGACGGCCACGCCGTTCGATTGGTCGTCCTGCCCGTAGGGCGTCCAAATGCGCATCTCCCAAATCAGCGCCTTGTCGCCATAGTCGAACGTCACGTTCATCGTGTCGGGCGTCTGCTGGTCGTCGTCGAAGAACACCTTGCGCCCCATGCCGCTGATGGTCTTCGGAAAGTTCTCGCCCAACGCCCAGCGCGCGACGTCGATCTGATGCGCGCCGTCGTTGCCGGCGTCGCCGGTGCCGAAGTGCCAATGCCAGTGCCACTTGTAATGGAAGCGATTCGGATTGAAGGGAATCCACGGGGCCGGCCCGAGCCACGTATCGTAGTCGACGCCGTCGGGTACCGGGCCGTCTTCGGCGTGGCCGATGTCATCGCGAAGCTGGATATTCCACGCCTTTGCCATCAGCACCTTGCCGATCTTGCCCGAGTTGGCGTACTCAACGCCCCGGATGGTCGAGCCGCGGCTGCGCGACTGCGTGCCCACCTGCACGATGCGCTTGTTGTGGCGCGCGGCGTCAACGATCAGACGGCCTTCGCGGATATTGTGTGAGGGCGGCTTCTCGACATAGACGTCCTTGCCGGCGTTGCACCCGAGAATCGCCGCCGGCGCGTGCCAGTGATCCGGCGTGGCGACGACGACGGCGTCGATTTCGGGGTCGTCGAAGAGCCGCCGCATGTCGTCGGTTTCTTTCGGCTTCTTGCCACCCGCCTTGGAGATGACGCCCTGCGCGCGCTCCAGAGACGCCTGGTCGGCGTCGCAGATGTGCAGCACATTGGCGTCCTCGATGCCCACGAAGGTGCGGGTGAGACCGCGCCCGCGTCCCCCCACGCCGATCATGCCGATATTGACTTTGTCGTTGGCGGCGACGGCCTTCTTGGTCTTGGTGGCGGCGGCTGCCGCCAGGGCGCCGCCGATGAAGTAACGTCTGTTCATGAGTCCAGTCCTCCCCCCTGGAGCGGCCGCGGCGAGACGGCCTATGTGTAAGTGCCGAAACAACGCGGATCGCAGAAGGTCTCGGATGCGAACCTGGCCCGAATTCGTCGCTGTCGATCGCTATTCTCGCACGAAGAGGCGTGGGAGCGGGACCGTGATCCGTCCGTAAGCCGATCCGTCCGTAAGCCAGCGAGAGTCTGTGTCGTAACGCCCTCATGGCTCGACGGGGGCTCCAAGAGAGCGGCTGTGTTTGCGTGTCGCCCAACGGGCACGAGAGGACGACGGACGTACGGTTACAAACCCGTTACATCCGCGCCGAATCCTTGTAGAATGATATCCGTAGCACGAAGGAGACCCCATGGCCTTTGATCGAAGAGAGTTCCTGGCCGCCTCGCTGGCGGCAGCGACAGTAGCATGCCAGAAGACCGCTTCCGAGCGGCAGGCCTCGCAACCCACGACCTCAGCGTCAGGCAAGAAGCTCGGCATCCCCGGACCGTATCCCGGCCGGGTGGTCGAGATTCGGCATCCAAACAGCATTGTGGGCGACCGCTATCAAGCCGAGCCGGTTCGCCAGATGATGGAGCGCGGCATGCTGGAGCTGACCCATGCCGAGAGCTGGACGGACTCGTGGCGTTAGTTCTTCGAGCCGGGCGACGTGGTCGGGGTCAAGCTCAACCCCGTGGGGCAGCCCCATGTGATCTCCGCGCCCGAAGTCGTCCACAACGTCCTCGACGGCCTCGAGCAGGCCGGCGTCAAACGCAAAGACATCGTCGTCTATGACCGCTACCACGACCAGTTCCTGAACGCGGGCTTCGACAAGTGGCTCCCGGAGGGCGTGCGTTGGATGTCGGCGTCGGCCAAGTTCCAGACCATGCAGATGGACATGGACGGCTACGACCGTGACCTCTACATGGAGATGCCGCTCGTCCACCCCGAGTACAAGAGCGAGTTCAGCCTCGACGATCCGCACATTCGCCGTTCGTACGTGTGCAACTTCCTCAGCAAAGAGGTCAACAAGGTCGTCAACCTGCCCCTGCTGAAGCACCACCAGTCGGCCGGCGTGACCCTGGCGCTGAAGAACCTCTCGCACGGCTTCGTCAACAACGTGAACCGCAGCCACGCCTCGACCACGGCGAACGCCTGCGGGGTCTTCATTCCGGCGGTGGTCGATTTGCCGATCTTCCGCGAGAGGGTCGTGCTCAACATCCTCGACGGCGTGAAGGCGGCCTATCACGGCGGGCCCGGCCCCACCGTCGAGAAGTACTCGTGGGAACACAAGACGATGTACTTCGGCACCGACCCGGTCGCGATGGACAAGACCGGCTGGAAGGCCATCGACGCCAAGCGTGCCGAGCTGAAGCTGGCCTCGATCGCGCTACTCAAACCGGACGAACATAGCCAATGGCTCAACTGCCATGTGGAGCACATCGAGATCGCCGGCAACTTCGGCCTGGGCGTGTTTGACGATGAACAGATCCGGGTGAAGCGGGTGGATTTGGCTTAGCTGTTCGAGATCGGGGGGGGGCTACAGCCCTTCGAAGATCCGGCTGACGTCGATTCGCAATTCGGGGAGTAGGTCAGGCAATCTGAGTTCCCGTCCTTCTCGCAGGTCGAGCCGCGTGCCATCCTGGTGATAGACCATGACGTGGCGGGTCTCGGGAAAGAACACCCACACGGCGGATGCACCAGCGTTCAGATACTGATGGACCCGTCGGTCGAGGTCGGTTGCGTTGTCCGAAGGCGAGACGATCTCGACTGCGAGGTCGGGAGCGCCTTGATACCAACCTCCGGTTACTTGCATTGACTCCGCCGATGACCGCCGAACCATGAAGACATCTGGGATTCTCAAGGTTTCGGGGGCCAACCGGAACCCAGCGCCCTCTACAACCCAGAAATCGGTCCCGATTTCTTCGACGTGATTACCAAGTAACCGGCTCACGCGAGACACGATGATTCCGTGAATAAGGCTCGGCGGCGCCATCTCGACCAGTCTCCCTTCGTCGAGTTCTCGAATCATGCCCTCTTCTTCCGGCAGTTCGAGGAACTGCTCAGCCGTTAGTAAGGTCTGCGTGGCCATCGCCGCTTTCCTGGCTCAATCCTATCACGCGGCCCGAAACCTTCTCAGCCGCAAGCTGTTCGCCACCACCGACACACTCGAGAACGCCATCGCCGCGGACGCGATGATCGGCGAGAGCAGCCAGCCGGTCCAGGGGTAGAAGACGCCGGCGGCTACAGGAATGCCGATGGCGTTGTAGAAGAACGCCCAGAAGAGATTCTGCTTGATCGTCGCCATGGTCCTGCGCGACAGCTCGATCGCGGTGGCGACACCCGCAAGATCGTCGCGCATCAAGACGATATCGGCCGTCTCGATCGCGACGTCGGTTCCGCGTCCGACGGCGATGCCGAGGTCGGCTTCGGCCAGCGCCGGTGCGTCGTTGATGCCGTCGCCCACCATCGCCACGACGCGGCCTTCCGCCTGAAGCCGCCGGACTTCCTCCGCCTTGCGGTCGGGCAGCACCTCCGCAAGCACTTGGGAGATTCCCACCTGTCGGGCGACCGCCTCGGCGGTACGTTGGTTGTCGCCGGTAAGGAGCGCCACGTCAAGCCCGGCGGCCCGGATCTTCGCGACCGTCTCGCGTGCCTCGGGGCGGAGCGTGTCCGCGAGGGCGATCAGCCCGGCCAACGAGCCCTCCACGGCGGCGAAGATCACCGTCTTGCCTTCCGCCTCGAGCCGGTTTCTGACGGCGGCCGCCGCGCCCGTCTCGATGCCCTGTTCCTCGATGCCCCGTTTTGGGAGCAGTTTCTCCCGGCCAACCAGCCACCGGCGTCCATCGAGCCCCGCCTCTACCCCGACGCCAGGAAGCGCCTGAAAGCCGTCTACTTCCTTTAGCGCCAAGCGACGGGTGCGGGCCTCGGCCACGACCGCCTCCGCCAGCGGATGTTCCGAGCGGCCCTCAACGGACGCGACCGAGGCGAGCAGCTCATCCTCGGAGAGCTTCGCCTGAAGCGGCACGATATCCGTCACCCTGGGCTTGCCGGTCGTCATCGTGCCCGTCTTGTCGAACACGACGGTAGTGATTTTGTACGAGATTTCGAGCGCCTCGCCACTCTTGATGAGGATGCCGGTTTCGGCGCCACGGCCGATGCCGACCATCACCGCCGTCGGCGTCGCCAGCCCCATCGCACAGGGGCAGGCGATAATCAGGACCGCCACGGAGTTGATCACTGCCAGCCGCAAAGCGACATCCGGCGGCGCAAGCCAGTACCACGCAGCGAACGTTACCGCGGCGACGGCGATCACCACCGGCGTGAAGTATCCGCTGATTACGTCGGCCAGACGCGCGATCGGCGCCTTCGATCCCTGTGCCCGCTTGACCATCTCGATGATGCGGGCGAGCACCGTCTCGCTGCCCACCTTGCGCGCGGTGAATCGGAAGCTGCCCGACGTGTTGAGGGTGCCTCCGAGCACTCGGTCACCCGCCGATTTCTCCGCCGGGATGCTCTCGCCGGTGAGGGCCGATTCGTCGATGGCCGACTGCCCGTCGAGAACCTCACCATCGACCGGGATCTTCTCGCCGGGCCGCACCACCACGATGTCGCCGGCACGCACGTCTTCCACAGGAATATCCGACTCAACGCCGTCGCGCACCACGCGGGCCGTGCGCGCTTGCAGGCTCAACAGCCCACGGATCGCCGACGACGTGCGGCGTCGCGCGCGCGCTTCGAGCATGCGCCCGAGCAGGATGAGCGTGATGATTGCCGCCGCCGTCTCGAAGTAGACGGGCACGTGCTCGGGGCTGACCGCGCCCGGGTCGATCGCTTGCGGGGCCACGGTCGCGACAACCGAATAGACGAAGGCCGCCCCGGTTCCGACCGCGATCAACGTGTTCATATCGGCCGCGCCTCGTCGGGCGGCCTTCCAGGCGAGCGCGTAGAAGCGTCCGCCGGCGTAAAAGACCACCGGCAACGTCAACAGCAATTGCACCCAGTGGACGCCCTGGAACGAGATAGCCCCGTGCGACATCGCGATCACCAGCAGCGGCGCAGTGAACACCGCCGAGACGATGAACTTGCGCTTCCACCCCTCGGCCTCGCGTTGCTCCTCTTCGCCGGGCATCTTAGCGGCAGCGCCGGTTGCTTCCCGCGCGGCGTATCCCGCCCGGTCGACGGCTTGGCGAATGGTTTCAACCTCAACCGCCGCGGGGTCGTACTCGACCGAGGCCGTTCCGGTCGCAAGATTCACGTCGGCGCGCACAACGCCGGGCACGACCTCGACGCTCTGCTCGATCGTGTGCACGCAGCCGGCGCAGGTCATGCCGCTGATGATGAGGTCGGCCGTGGCGGTTTGGGCCGCGTTGACCCTGGCGGGGGCCGTGGAAGTTGTTGAGTCGGCTTCCAGGCCGTACCCCGCTTCCCGAACAGCCTGTTGGAGTCCCGCGACGTCCACCTGCGTGGGATCAACCTCCACTGTGGTGACGCCGCCTTCCAACTCGACATGAGCGTCGACGACCCCGGCCGTGGCCTTCAGGCGGCTCTCGACGGTGTTGACGCAGCCGCCGCAAGTCATGCCGGTGACATGGAGCTTGACGGTTTTTGTCTCGTTGGAGGGAAGCGTCGCGGCCGAATCAACTCTTGACTCAGGCATCACCTACTCCTTCGTTTCGCTCTCTTCGGGGCACGCATCGACCGCTCTTTCGGCGGGTGAATCGAGCCGGCGGCGAGCCCCTCGATCAGCCCGCAGACCGCCCCCTCCTTCTCACCCTGATCCTCCCAGGCATCGACCGTCTGCTTCAGCTCCCGCCGATAGCGCTTCAACTCCTTGAGACGCTCGTCGAGTTCCAGCAGACGCTGTTGCGCCATGCGCCGCACCTCGGCGCAGGGGCGGCGGCCTTCTTTGGCCTCGGCGATCAGCCAGGCGATCTGGTCGAGCGTAAAGCCGACAGCTTGTGATTTCTTGATGAAGGCGAGACGGTCGAGGACCGACCCGGCGTAGAGCCGATAGCCGGACTCAGTCCGCATGGCGGGCTCGATCAGCCCGCGGCTTTCGTAAAAGCGCAAGGTCTCAACACCGGCGCCGGATGCTTTGGCGACCTCGCCGATTTTGAGGAGTTTGCCGCCTGGGGCATGGTTCGGGGAAGCGCTCATGGCTTTAGTATAGACTCTATAGTTGGCTATAGAGTCAAGGAACCGAGCCGTGACCGTCAGGGAGCGGTCCGGCACGAACCCTCACCCGCCTCGGAAGGCTCTATAACCAAACACTACTCCCGTTGAAAGTAGGGGACGTACCAAACTGTTCCTTAGGAGCAGAAGATCTCAAATACCCCTGCTCGTGGCTCCGGATTCGTTGGTCTTCCCACGGCTTGCTGTCTCGGCCCTAGCGCAGCCCTAGCGCCTTCCGATCGGGGTTGGGAGCTCGTGCCGGACCGCTCCCTGACGGTCACGGCTCGGTGTCCGGGCTCGTGTCGTCAGAATCGTTACGTACGGATTTGAGGCCTCCGCGGGGGCGGCGTGCGGCGGGGTTGTACAATGTCTTTGCGCAAGAGGTTTTTGCGCCGGGGTCCGAGAGTTTCGCTACGTTCTGAATCCACAACGAGCAGGTCGTCCTGAAAGCAGGTCCTTTTGTCTGATCTCATGAACCGACGGCGGTTCCTCGCCGGTAGTGCCGCTTCTTTGCTTACCGCGGGCGCCCGCCCCG
>JAKZVK010000147.1:0-4373 GCA_047516085.1 Bryobacterales bacterium | reverse complement strand
TCGGCCGTCCATTGACAAGGGCGCAAGGCCGTCGAACTTCAGCAGCGTCTCGGCCTCTTCGACGCTTTTGCCCCGGTGCCGCAGATCGCCGACACGGTTTCGCAGGGTAGCAAACTTCTTGCGCCACTCGACGAGACCCTCTCGTGTCGTGATTGCACCATGCCCTGGGATCACCGTCTCGAAATCGAGTTTGAGCACGGCTTCGAGCGTTTGGTCCCACTCGACCGCGCTACCGCCGGCTGCGTAGTCGATGAACGGAGAACCGGTCAGATAGAGGTCACCCATGTGGACGACTTTCAGCGCCGGGAAGTAAATCACGGCGTCGCCGTTCGTGTGGCCCCGGCCGAAGTGGCGCGCGCGAACCTCCTTGCCTCCCAGGAACAGCGAGGTCTCGCTATCGAACGTGATCTTCGGCAAGCCAGGCTGCGAGTTCTTATCCATGTTGCGCCGCGCGTTGCGGTGGGCGATGATCTCGGCGCCCTTCGCCAGAGGAGGGTTTCCGCCGGTGTGATCACCGTGATGGTGTGTGTTAAGAACGTAGCGGACCGGCTGGGCCGTCAGGGCCTTGACCTTGGCCAGGATCTCGGGCACGTGCCGCTCGAACTTGTCGTCGACCAGGATGACGCCGTCATCGGTGACCAGCACCCCGACGTTGCCTCCGCCGCCCACGATTACATGCAGGCTGTCGGCAACCTTTTCGATCTGCAAGTCGGCTTGGCGTTGTGGAAGGCTGTAGGCGACCCACAGACCGCCGAGAGCCACGGCCAGGGCCGCGAGTCGAATCGCATTCGCTTTTCGCATCATGTTCTCCTCCGCTCCGCCGCTTCTCACGTGTGAGATAGCAGGTCGATGCGGCCGCCGTCGGCGGCAATCGACTGGCCTGTGATGAAACTCGACTCCTCCGACGCCAGAAAGCTCACCACCCGCGCGATGTCTTCCGGCTCACCGGAGCGCCGCAGCATCGCTTTCTCCGACACCGACGAGATGGCGTCCTTCATCTCCTCAGGCGTGTGCCCGTCGGAAACCATGTCGGTGAGGATGAACCCAGGCAGCACGGCGTTGACGCTGATGCCGCTCGGGCCCAGCTCGAGAGCGAAGCGCTTGGTCAGGATCTCGACGGCGCCCTTCGTCGCGGCGTACAGGGTCGTGCCGGGATAGGCCGTTCCGATGGCGGCGATCGACGACAGGTTGATGACGCGCCCGTACTTCCTCTCGATCATGCCGGGCGCCGCGGCGGCGGTCACGTTGAGCACGCCCTTGACGTTCGTCCGCCACATGCGGTCGAAGACGTCTTCGTCGTAGTCGAGCAGCGTGCCCGTCGCCAGCAGGCCCGCGTTGTTTACTAGGATGTCGAGCGAGCCGAGGTGCTTGATGGTCATCTCGACCATCGCCGTCGCGGCCGCGCGGTTGCCGACGTCCGCCTCGACGGCCAGAGCTCTGCCGCCGGCCTCTTCTATCTGCCGGACGACCTCTTGCGCGGCGTCGGCCTGCCGCCGGTAGTTGACGGCCACCGCGGCGCCCTCGGCTGCCAAGCGCAGCGCCACGGCCTTGCCGATCCCGCGCGAGCCACCGGTGACCAACGCGACACGTCCCTTGATTCGCTCAGGATCCATCCTGGTTCACCATTCTAAACCACTCGCGGCGGCTGCCCGAGCCCGCGCGCCCGCGGATTTACATCCGCGGCTTCCGTTGTGGCGGAGCGGGACGTCAAGCGGTCGCCAGAACCCTTAACCAACACTGCCCTCTACGACACCGCTATCTTGGCGATAATGGATCGGACATCCCATGACCCAAGGACCGATCATGCCCGCGGCGCACCGACACTTGGCGCAAGCCGCTGCCCTGCTGTTGCTGTCATCCCTCCCGCTTTTCGCCCAGCCCGAAGGCGCCAACTACGACGAGGCGAAGGTTCCCAAGTACACGCTGCCCGACCCCCTGGTGCTCGCCAACGGCGAGCCGGTCAGCGACGCCGGCGTTTGGTACACCGACCGCCGGCCCGAGATTCTCGCGCTGTTTGAGGATCACGTGTATGGGCGGGCCCCGGCACCTCCTGAGCAGATGGGGTTCGAGATCATCTCGATCGATAAGCAGGCGCTCGGCGGCAAGGCCGTCCGGAAGCAGATCGCGATTCAGTTCAGCGGCGACAAAGACGGCCCTGGCATGGACCTGCTCATCTACGTGCCCGCTGCGGCGACCAAGCCGGTTCCCGCTTTTCTCGGCCTCAACTTCCAGGGCAATCATTCGATCCACGCGGACCCGGGCATTAAGCTGTCGACAAGCTGGATGCGTGACCACCCTGACCAGGGTGTCGTTAACCATCGCGCTACCGAAGCCTCCCGCGGCGCGGCGGCAAGCCGCTGGCAGGTCGAGATGATCCTCGAGCGCGGCTACGCCGTGGCCACCATCTATTACGGCGACATCGACCCCGACTACGACGACGGTTTCCAAAACGGCGTCCACCCGCTGTTCTATAAGGACGCCCAAACCAAACCGGGCCCCGGCGAGTGGGGCTCGATCGCGGCTTGGGCCTGGGGCCTGAGCCGCACCATGGACTACTTCGAGAGCGACGACACGATCGACCCGGCCAACGTCGCCCTGCTCGGCCACTCGCGCCTCGGCAAGACGTCGCTGTGGGCCGGCGCGCAAGACACGCGCTTCGGCCTTGTCATCTCGAACAACTCCGGTTGCGGAGGCGCGGCCCTCAGCCGGCGCCGCTTCGGGGAGACCGTCGAGCGCATCAACACCCGGTTCCCGCACTGGTTCGCCGACAACTTCAACCAGTACAACGACAACGAAGACGCCTTGCCGATCGACCAGCACATGTTGATCGCCCTCATCGCTCCCCGGCCCGTCTACGTCGCCAGCGCCGAGGACGACCAGTGGGCCGACCCGCGTGGCGAGTTCCTGGCGGCGAAGCATGCCGAGCCCGTCTACCGGCTGCTCGGTGTGGAAGGCCTGGGCGCTGATGACATGCCCGCCGTGAATCAACCCGTGGCGGGCGCCATCGGATACCACATCCGCAGCGGCAAGCATGACGTTACCGATTACGACTGGCAGCAATACCTCGACTTCGCCGACAAGCACTTCGGCAAGCCGCGCTAGGCGGCCCGCTCGCCCCCAAACCGCGCACCCCCTCCCCACCCGCCGGTGGTGGCTTGGAGTAAGCGGCTGAAAAAGTTCAGATTCTCGTTGCAAACCACGGTGGGGGATGGTACACTCCTTGAAGGATGGGGTTGAGGCTTGCCCTCAACCGAGTCAGGTCGGGCAACCGGCCCCTCAAGCAAACCTTCCTCGTATTTGAAATTCTGACCTTTGGCAACCTGAGCCCTAGGCGACCTAGTCGCCCAAGGGTTGTGTGTCGCCAAATCAAGTTTGAGGCCGATCGCGGAAGGGATTCCGGTGCTCATGTCGGGCATCGGGAGGCGATCTCTCGCGGTCAAGATCTTTGACAATCTGGTTGGACGTTTACAGATTTGCGAACGCAATTCCGAATCTGAATCGGGCGGACCTCTACGAGCTATCCCCGGCCTAGTTGGTTGGGGAGACGAAATATACTCGAGAGTTTGATCCCGGCTCAGAATCAACGCTGGCGGCGCGCTTAACACATGCAAGTCGAACGAGAAAGCCGGCTTCGGCCGGTGAGTAGAGTGGCAGACGGGTGAGTAACACGTGGATAACCTGCCCTCGAGTGGGGAATAACTCCGGGAAACTGGAGCTAATACCGCATACGACCCTAGGCACCCAAGTGTTTGGGGTGAAAGCCTTCGGGCGCTCGTGGAGGGGTCCGCGGCCGATTAGCTTGTTGGCGGGGTAACGGCCCACCAAGGCTTAGATCGGTAGCCGGCCTGAGAGGGCGCACGGCCACACTGGCACTGAGACACGGGCCAGACTCCTACGGGAGGCAGCAGTGGGGAATCTTGGACAATGGGGGAAACCCTGATCCAGCGACGCCGCGTGAGTGATGAAGCCCCTCGGGGTGTAAAGCTCTTTCAGCGGGGAAAATGATGATGGTACCCGCAGAAGCAGGTGCGGCTAACTACGTGCCAGCAGCCGCGGTAATACGTAGGCACCAAGCGTTGTTCGGAATTACTGGGCGTAAAGCGAGTGTAGGCGGTTTGCCAAGTCCGTTGTGAAATCTCCCGGCTTAACCGGGAGGGTGCGGCGGAAACTGGCAGGCTAGAGTGCGGAAGGGGAGAGCGGAATTCCTGGTGTAGCGGTGAAATGCGTAGATATCAGGAGGAACACCGGCGGTGAAGACGGCTCTCTGGACCGCTACTGACGCTGAGACTCGAAAGCGTGGGGAGCAAACAGGATTAGATACCCTGGTAGTCCACGCCCTAAACGATGCATACTTGGTGTGGGCTCTTCACTGA
>JAKZVK010000146.1:0-3390 GCA_047516085.1 Bryobacterales bacterium | reverse complement strand
AGCATGGACACGATCTACTCCCGGCTGGCATCCAAACTCGTCGAGGCGGCCGGCGAGTAGCGCTCTTTCTCGTCATGTTGGCAAGCAGGAAGCGGCCACAAAGGGATTCCGTCGAGTTCTCTCGTGCCGCTTCGCCCTCCGTCTCCGGCCTTGCCACGCCGCCTGGACCCAGGCTTGGGCTCGGTCGCTGGACCCAGCACCCGCGCGCCTGACTTCGGCGAACCTGGGTTCTCTGTCCCCGCTCCGCTCTCGCCCGGGACCCCGGATCACTACGGGCTATGCCGAGGCTTCTCTGCCGGACTATCCCCCACGGCGGTGTCGGCTGATCTCACGAGTCCCCACACCCTGGCCGATGAGATCACTAGCTTCCCTCTCCGCGATCCGTTTGAGTACGGCGTCGCCGGGTCGGACCAGATTGGCCGGCCGGCCGGCGTGGAGCCGGTGAGACGGGCAAGGGAGAAACAGTGATGAACCCTAGATTCTTGTTGGCCCTAGCGATTTCGGCCGGCGTAGCCTTGATCGTGTCGGGGATCTTCTATCAGATCGCAGTCCGCGATCAGGGGCCGAAAACCGAAGAGGTCGTCATGGAGGAGATCGTCGTGGCGGCGAAAGATCTCAACACCGGGGCGACGATCGCGGCGGCCGACCTGCGAATGGAACCCTGGCCGAGCAACAGCATCATCGAGGGGAGCTTCACGGAAATCGACCAACTCGTCAGCCGTGTTCCGATCGGACGCATCTTGGCAAACGAGCCGATCGTCGAGCGCCGGCTCGCCGAACCGGGTTCCGGATTCGGCCTGGCGCCGAAGGTGCCACTGGGTATGCGAGCGATGTCGGTCCGCGTCAACGACGTGATCGGCGTCTCGGGATTCGTGCTGCCGGAAGCGCGGGTGGACGTACTGGTGACTGGAAACCCGCACGGCGTGAACGAGGCGGGCGGACGGATGACGAAGACGATCTTGAGCAACGTCCGGGTGATCTCGGCAGGAGAGAACCTCGAGCCGGACGCCTCGGGCCGGCCGCAGCGGGTCGCGGTGGTGACCCTGCTGGTCACCCCGGAGCAGGCCGAACTGCTAACCCTGGCGGGTACGCAGGGACGGTTGCAGATGGTGCTGCGCAACTCTCGGGACGATAAAATCGCCGAGACCAAGGGCGTCCGCGAGCCGGAAATCTTCTTCGCCAAACTCCAACCCAAGAAGAGGGTGCGGCCTCGGCCGCGCCCTCGGCCGGTCATTCAGGTGGCCGCGCCCCCACCGCCGCCTCCGATTCAACTGGAAGTGATTCGTGGCAATCGAAGGTCCGTGGAGTCCTTTGCGTCTCAGCGGCGATGAAAGAGCGCACCGCGGACACATCGCCGGGCGCGGGCCACGACAGCGTCGAGCGACCGGCGGCCGATGGACCGGGAGTGATGCGTGAGCGAGTGGAGTCCGGAGTCCCCCCGGCAGCTGACCGCGCTGCTGATCTGCCCGGATCCGAACCTGAGCCGACAGTTCCAGAACGCCTGCGCCTCGCTCGATGGATTCACGGTCGCCCTCGAATTCAACGACTACCCAACGCCCGCGCAACTCAGTGACCGCATTGCGCAGTCCCAGGTCAACGCCGTCTTACTCGATGTCGGTTCGAACCGCGACACCGCCCTCAACCTCGCGAGCCTGTTCTTAGACCACTGGCCCAGCGTCACCGCGGTCGGCCTCCACCAAAGCAACGACCCCGACGCTATCTTGCAGTGCATGAGGGGCGGCTGCACTGAGTTCCTGTGCAGCCCCTTCCCGGCGGGCGACTTGGCACAGGCGGCTAAGCGCATCTTGCGACGCAAAGCGGTCGAGACTCGGCCCGAGCAACCGTCGAAAGGTCGTTTGCTGGCATTCGCACCGGTCAAGGGCGGTTCCGGCGCGAGCACGATCTCGGCGAACATCGCCTACCAGATTCATCGAGCCTCGATGGGGCGCGTCCTGCTCGCTGACTTTAACATCGCCGCCGGCATAACGTCATTCTTGCTCCGCATTACGCATCAGTACAGCGTGCTCGACGCTCTCAGACACGCCGGCGAGATCGATGCCGCCCTGTGGAGCTCGCTGGTGGTCCAGCGCGACGGGATCGACCTGCTGCTCGCGCCGGAGCGGCCCGAGCCGGCGATTATCGAGCCGCAACCAGTGCAGGCCGTTCTCGCACACGCCCGCGCCATCTACGACTACGTGGTCGTCTATCTCGGCAGCGTGTGCGGGTCGATGTCGATGGCAACGCTTTCAGTCTCGGACAGCATCTACCTGGTCTGCAGCTCCGATCTGGCTTCGCTATTCATGATGCGCCGCACGATTCCCCTCATCGAGGAGCTGGGCTACACGCGCGACCACATCAAGATCTTGGTCAATCGCGTGGGAGCGCGCGCGGAGGTCTCCCTCTCCGATATGGAGAAGATCTTCCGGGCCTCGGTCCACGCGACCTTCCCGCCAGACACGTCGGACGTGCAGAAGGCCCTGCGCGAGGGTGTTCCGCTGGCAGAGAACTGCGAGTTGAGCAAGAGCTTGCGCAACTTCGTCAAAGAAACTCTGGGCAATGAGTCGCGCGTGGCGCCTCGAACGTTCGGAGTCCGTGCCTTGAAAGAGCTACTGGGAGGAACATAGGGCGCGGTGCACTACGTCTGGCCCTACGTGAAGCGTATCCACTAAGCGCCGGAGGCCACCTTCAGCGCACGCAACTCCATCTGCTGCTGCAAGTAGGAAGTACAGACCTCGGGTTGGAGAGCGGGGCTGATCACCTGCCCTTGAAACCCATCACACTTCTTAGCTCGGAGGAAGGCCAACTGCTCCTCGGTGTCGATGCCGTCGGCCGTAACTTTGAGCCCGAAGCTATGGGCCAGTTCAATGAGGCCGGCGGTAATGGCGCCGCCGGTCGGATCGCTCCGCAACTCGCGGATAAATTCCCCGTCGATCTTTAAGGCGTGGATGGGGAAACGGCGCAGGTAGATGAGGGAGGAGTACTCCATACCCAGTTCCCCGACCACGATCTGTACGCCGGTCGCCGTCATCTCCTGCAGTTCCTCTACCCTTGCTGCCGAGCTTTCCAGCAGGGCACTCTCGCTCAGGGCGATGCGCAGCAATTGGGGGTCGAGGCCCGTGGCGCCCAGCGCGCGGCCCACCGCGGCGAACAGGTTGGGCTGCTTGGCCGCTTGCGGCGGCAGCCCGACCGTGACTCGAATCGATTGAATCCCGGCGTCCCACCACTGCTTGGCCTGCTCGCAAGCCTGGAGAATCATCCAGTCCCGGATGGAAGCGGTCAGCCCGGCGTCTTCGCCGGCGGGCAGGAAAAGCTCCGGCGGCAGCGGACCCCGTTCGGGATGCTCCCAACGCAGCTTCGCTTCGCATTCACGGACC
Source organism: Bryobacterales bacterium (assembly GCA_047516085.1). Taxonomy (GTDB): domain Bacteria; phylum Acidobacteriota; class Terriglobia; order Bryobacterales; family UBA6623; genus JAKZVK01. The sequence goes on along the minus strand of JAKZVK010000146.1, from coordinate 16 downwards.
CTGCCGCCCGGCAACA
>JAKZVK010000145.1:0-6813 GCA_047516085.1 Bryobacterales bacterium | reverse complement strand
GCTGGCCGTGAAGTTCGGGTGCCGGCCTTTCTCCGTCGCCGGTTGCGGGGCCGGGGCCGTACTCATCGTCGCGAGAGACATCCATGAGGGCGCGTTCCTGGTGGGCTTCTCGATCCTGTTATTGCTTCTTGCCCTGACGCGGCCGTTGGAGGAGTCGTTGGGAGGCGTGGCCTCGACGCTCTTCGGCGTCATCTACATCGGCGGCGCCTTCAGCCTCGGACGTGAGCTGCACGTGGCGAGCCCGCACTGGCTGTTCTACGTGCTTGTGCTCAACTGGGTCGGCGATTCCGCGGCGTACTTTGTCGGGCGCTCGTGGGGACGCCGGCCGCTGGCTCCCGCCATCAGTCCCAACAAGACCTGGGAAGGCACGATCGCCTCCGCCGTTGTGGCGGTCGCAGTGGGCGTGGGGTACCTGGCCTACTTCCAGCCGGCAGCCGTTTCCCTGCTGACGGCCGGGCTGCTCTCGCTGTGGGTCAACACGGCCGCGCAACTCGGCGATCTTGCGGAGTCGGCGCTCAAGAGAGGCGCCCACGTCAAAGACAGCGGAGAGCTGCTGCCGGGCCACGGCGGGATGCTCGACCGTGTAGATGGCGTGCTGTTCGCCTTGCCCGCCTGCTACGCCGTCGTGGCCTGGCTTGTTTAACGTGGCTTGCCTTCAGCCTTCGCGTGTACCATCCCCGCTCGCGGCTTTGGCCTCCCCAGAAATGTAGGGGCACGGCATGCCGTGCCCGCCTGCCGCCACAAGTCGCGAACCCACTTTGAACTAACCGCACTTTCCGGATTGTGGGGTTATGCGACCTGGCCGGGATCTTATGTCTTCGACATGCCCCGTCCCAGGTCTGAGTCCCGACGGTTCGGGGGAACCGCCCGTAGGGGCGGACCGCTGCGTCCGCCCAAATGCCGCAACGGCCACCCCTGCCCCGACCGTCGGGACGCGTCGGCCTTGGACTCGCGAAGGGCCACGGCTATTCCCCGAGCCGCCTTCAGGCGGCTTCCGCGCGAAGCGCGTTGTAGGCCGGTCGTTTACGGCCGGTAACCGGACCCCGGCTACGCTGTCAGGGCGCTTCAGCGTCCTTCCCCATGCGGGCTTCAGCCAACCCTCTGGGCTACAATGACAGGCGCCATGGCCGCCTCCCCTCATCGCCTGAAGATCGCCAAGGGACTGCGTGACGTCTCCGACGAAACGTTGCGCTTCTTCCTTCAGATGGGCGTCGAGCATGTGGTCATGCCGACGCGGTATCGCACGGCGGTAGCCAAGCGCGGGCTCGTTCCCGCGAAGGACCCCGGCCCGCGGCCCGGCCAGATGCTCGAGCCCTGGGATGCGGACGAGCTGATCAAGATCAAGAAGCGCATCGAGTCGTTCGGCCTGAAACCCGAGATGGTCCATCTCGGCCGCTTCTACCGCATCTTGCACGCGAAGCCCGGCGCGGACGAGGAACTCGAGAATGTGAAGACGTCCCTTCAGGCGGCGGGGCAGGCCGGCATCCCGGTCGTGGAGTACAACTTCACGCCGCTGCGGGGCTCGGAGGGCTACGCACGAACCACCGGACGAGGCGAGGTGGGCCTGCGGAACTTCGACTACGAGCGCATCAAGAACCTGCCGCCGCTGCCCAACGTCGGCACGCACACACGCGAGCAAATGTGGGAACGCTTTTCGGCCTTCCTCAAAGAGGTCGTTCCCGTCGCCGAGCAGGCAGGCGTGCGCATGGCCTGCCATCCCAACGATCCGCCGGTCGAAGCCTACCGCGGCGCGGCACAGCCGGTTCGCTCGGTGCCCGATCTGAAGCGCCTGATTGAAACGGTCGACAGTCCGTCAAACGGCATCACGCTCGATACCGGCGTGACGACCGAGATGGGTGAAGACGCGGCCGAGACGATCCGCTACTTCGGCTTGCGCGACCGCATCAATCACTGCCACTTCCGAAACGTGCGCGTCGAGACACCCTATTACAAATACCTCGAAGTGATGCACGACGAGGGCGACTGCGACATGCTCGCCTGCATGAGGGCGTTCCAAGAGGTAGGCTACTCGCGGCTGATCATCCCCGACCACACCCCGGAATTCAGCGACGACACCATCGCCTCCCAACGCGGCTGGGCCTTCGCGCTGGGCTACATGCAAGCCCTCCGCCACGCCGCCGAAAAATAGCGAAGCCAATACCGGTTGTAGGGGCGGACCCCTGCGTCCGCCCAAGAGCCGCAACGGGCACTGCTGCCTGCTTGGCCGTACGAACGGTCGGTGCCGCGCGAAACGTAGGGGCACGGCATGCCGTGCCCGCCTACCGCAACACACCGCGAACCCACCTTTGTGCAGACCGGAACATGGGTAACCCCGGTCGTAGGGGCGGACCGCTGCGTCCGCCCAAAAACCGCAACGGGCACTGCTGCCTGTTTGGCCGTACGAACGGCCGGTGCCGCGCTACACCGCCGCCCCCCTTAAGAGCCGCGAAGCTCCATTGGATCTTGCTCTGACCACGGTCACTCATCCCACGCAAAACGCGAGTCCGCAGAGCGGACGGAGGAAAATAGCCCGCGGCTTCAGCCGTGGGTACGCAGCGATCATCTCGGGAAGCCCTGAAGGGGCGCAGGAGAACTTCTCACCGACCCACATCCGCCGTGCCACCCCCGCCATCCTCCCCCCGCCAATGCAACGAACAAGTACACCGCCGGCAAACCGGATCCTCCGCAACCAGCAAGCCCTCCCGAAAAGCAATGGCCTCAACACTATTCAGCGCCCCCGCCAACCCTTGCGTTCGCACATTCCCTATCGGCCGGTGAAAAAAACAAGGCCGCAAGGTGCCATCCGTTTCCACCACCGCTGACACCCAAGGAGCATTACAACTCGGCGCGGTTTCCTCCGCCAATCCAACGTGCGCTTCGAAGTGCCGCACAATTCGCCGCAGCTTCTCTGGCGACTCACGGATGTACCCGGACGCGACATCATCTTTTCGCTCGCGAATCACCGCCTCCACCTCCACCCCCAAGGCCCGCGTCTCCTCAACACTCAACCCGACTTCACCCTGCCGTTCATCCGGCCAGCCGTCACCGCGGTTGAATGCTCCCGATGTCAGATCCGCGGCCAGGAACGAGATCGAGGCAAGGCCCAGCTCGCGCGCTATCTTGACGGTATCCCGAAGGTAGCGGTGGTTCGCTTGCTGCACGGTGCAACGGCCCGTGACCGGGTAGCCCGGACGACGCTCATGCACCGCCCTCACCCCATCAGCCAGCCGCCCATAAGCACCCGGGACGCGCCGGATCGCGTCATGCACCCCGGGCGGGCCATCGAGAGAAACGATCACATTGTTGAGACCCTCGACCACTCGCCCCGCGTGCCTTCGAAGCAACAGGCCCGTGGTCAGCAAGCTGGTGCGAATCTCGCGCTCGCCGAGCACTTCGGCCAAGCGAAAAAGATCGCTGTGCATCAGCGGCTCGCCGCCAGAAAAGACAACCCACTCGACACCGAGCGATGCGATGTCGTCGGCATACCCGGCGAGCTCCTCGACGCTGATCTCCTCGGCGGCCGTGATCTTCCAGATGTCGCACATCACACAGCGGCAGTTACAGCGGCTGTGCGGAAACAAGATCAGAATCGGCAGCTTCCGGACGATCGGTTCGGGAGAGTTCATAGTGCTCGCGAGTGCAGCACCGGCGGGCGGCAACCTGTCGTGCCTCCGGCCAAGTTGCTGTCTGCCCTATGCGATTTGTTCGGTGTCGACATTGTCGCCTTTAGGCGGCTTTCGCGCGAAGCGCGTTGTAGGCCGGTCGTTTACGGCCGGTTACGCGGTCCCGGCAGTGTTGCAAGGGCGTTTTGAACGTCCTTCCTCTGCCGGCTTCAGCCACTTCCCGGTCTCCCGGTACGCCCGCGACTCGACTGATTCGGACGATCAGGGCCCGTAGCGTTCCCGGCCCTCCACTACCCGGCCACGGCGACTCTCAAATCAGAATACGTTTTCCCGCCAGTCGCAGGTCTCCACCGACGGCAGCCGCGGCGCTTGCCATGAGTCGTGGGATGTCGGCGTCAACCAGGACCGAAACGTCCGCGACCGTCAAGCGATGCAGGCACGATGCGACCGGTCCAGGGATAACCTCTCGATACGCCTCGGCGATCAACTTGACACGCCCGCCTACCACAACCATCTCGAGGTCCTTGGCTCTCAACTCCGCAAGAACATCGCAAGGCCGGCCGCCCGTGTCTCGAACCGCAACGAAGTCCGCCACGCCCGCCTCGCGCAAAGTCCCTTCCCCGTTCCGCAAACGCAGAACCCGCGCGGCCGTCTCGGTGACCATCTCGTAGAGGGTCTTTCTAGAGAGCGAGCTGCTGCGTGCGGCGGCCGCCCCCTCGTCGAGCAGATCACCGTCGGCGGTGAGGCTCGAATCCGTCGCCAGCGCCGTCGGAATCCCCTTTTCCCAGAAGCCGTCGTCGAGCGTTTGCCCCAGCAGGAAAACGTTAGAGCTGGGACACCAAATCATCGAAGCCTGGCTCTGCTTCACCAGTGCAAGCCCCGCCTCATCAAGACCGACACCGTGCACCAGCACTGTGGGCCGGCGTAGCGCGCCCATCTCAGCGAGCCGGAAGATCTCGTGCTGGCTTTCGCTGTCCGTGCCCTCCCCAAGGTGAAGAATAAACGGCCAGTCGGGCGGCGTCTGTTGAAATCGCTGGGCGATGTCGTCGTCGAACGCGAGCGAGTGCGCCCAACCGAACTCCTTGACGACACGGACCGGAAAGCCGTGCTCGAAGACCGTCACGTCGTAGGGGTTGTGATGACACACGGTCGTCACGCCGCCGAGCAGGTTCCGGATGCCGCCCCAGACCAACCGATCCGCCTGGGGAACCGCGAGGTGCTCCCGCACCGGCGACTCGGTGGGCCGATAGATGTCGTCGGACCAGGCGCGCGCGTTCGGATAGGGGCCTCGTCCCAGCTTCGGAAACAGGCTGAAGTTGAGATGGTCGTGGGCGTTGACCAGACCGGGCAGCAGCAGCCGGCCGTCGAGCTCCAATACCTCGTCGCCGGGGTCGGGAGCACCGCTACCCGGCTCGTGCAGCCGGTGAATACGGCCGCCCCGGATCTCCACATCCAAGGAGGCCGCGCGGCCGGCGTCGAGCGCCACGCGGGCGCCGGTCACGTGCCATGAGCCGGGTCTGGCCGCGACGGATGTTTTCCTGGCGGCGTTCCCACCGGGATTGGCGGCGGCAAGCATTCTGGGAAACGGCTCGTCCTCCCGTACCGTCTCAAGCACAACCCTATCACGAGGCTGCGTCGGGGTTGGCTATGACTAGGTCGGCTACGGTTGTGCAGGCACGTCCGCCGCCGGCCGATCGATCCATTGCTACTCTATGAGGCGCTGTGCTGAAATTAGTGGAACCCGGATGGCGCATACGTCCGCCCGTCGCCGCCGCACGGACCGAAGGGGGTAACCATGATCTGTTTCGTTCGAATCATCGTTATGGCAGTCTTGCTGTCGAGTGTCGTCAGCGCCCAGAACCAACTGCTCGTAACCGAGATTCAGCTCCGCACCGATCCCGCCGGCGCCCGCGTGCGTCCCAACGAAAGCCTGGTCGTTCAGGTGTTGGCCTACGGCGAGGTGACCGACGCAGAGGGCAAAAAGACCAAGGTCCGCCTGCGAGAAGGTGGAGCCAAGGTCGCGCTCAAGAACTCAAACGCCGGTTGGCTCTCGAAGCCGTTCCGTTACCAGGGCAAGGAAAGCGAGTCGTTCTACTCGGCGGAGGGCACCGGGTTGGGAGCGATCATCTTCGGCCGGGCCCAGGCGAGCTACGTGCTGCAGGACTCCGTCCTATTCACTGCCTCCGACCGCCCGGGCCAGTACACGATCGAAGCGACCCTCAACGGCAAGACCGCCTCGGCAACGGTGCACGTCGACCGCAACGCGCCGTCGCTGAAGCCGAAGGAGACAACCAACTTCGCGGGCGAACGCCGCTTGGGCGACCGCTACCGTTCGCTGGTTGAACACTACGCCCCCTTCGTGGCGCAGGAAACGTGGTTCCAGCCGAAGTCCGACTACCTGGCGCGGTTTGATCTCGACGGCGACTGGCGCGGCGACAACAACTGGGACAAGGCATTCGAGGGCAGCTCGCAGGCCTACGTCCACTACGCCGTCATGGAAACCGACACTCACTGGTTTCTCGTCTACAACTTCTTTCACCCGCGCGACTACTCCGACAAGTGCGTGGTGGGCACCTGCCATGAGAACGACAACGAAGGGCTGATCCTCACCGTCGCCAAAGACGGTTCACCCCATGGGCGCTTGCAGGTCATGGAAACGCTCGCGCACAACAACATCTACTCCTACCGCAACGACCGCAAAGTACGGAAGAATGTTCATAACATTGACGGCGACATCGAGCTGTACCAGGATTCTCATCCGGTCATCTTCATCGAGGCCGGCGGTCATGGCGTCTTCGGCTCGAAAGACAGCCATTCGCACTTCTCGCTGCGCCGCAACGAGTTCACGGCCGGCACCGGCGTGACGTACGCCTACAAGGGCAGGGCGGAGCGGCCGAGGCATGGCAACGATCGCGACATCGGCTACGAGCTGCTGTCAATCCACGAGCACTGGTGGCAGCGGGCGCAGAGCCGCGGCGCCTCCCGCGAACGCACCTTCGACGCTTACTACTCCTACCAGCCCTACGGCGGCCGCCCGGGCGCAGGCCAGGCGCAGGTCGCAGGCTCGTTTTACGGCCGCAAGCACGGCTCCAACAAAGCCAAGCCTTTCTGGGGCTGGCACGACGGGCGGACTCGCAAGAAGAAAGTGCTGGCGACCGGGCAGTGGGGCCTCGACCCGGCCTACGGCGTT
>JAKZVK010000144.1:0-3929 GCA_047516085.1 Bryobacterales bacterium | reverse complement strand
AGGTCGCGCGTGCCGAAGACCAGCCGCTCGACCCTCGCTGTGACCAGTGCGCCCGCACACATCGCGCAGGGCTCCAAAGTGACGTAGAGGGTGGTTCCGGCAAGGCGGTAGTTGTCGAGGGTTTGGGCCGCCTCGCGCAGGGCCCTGATCTCTGCGTGGGCCGTCGGGTCGACGCTCGTGATCGGCGCGTTCGAGCCCCGGCCGACGACCGCCCCGTTGTAGACAACGACCGCCCCAACAGGAACCTCCCCGGCCCGCTCCGCCTCGTCGGCAAGCTCCAGCGCTTGCCTCAGGAAGGCTTCGTGTTCCGGCGTGATAGGTTCAGGCGCTTCGGCGGCGGCCATCAGGCCCAGACTAACACCGCACGGTGGACTATGGTGGCCCGGTTACAGCAACCCGGCCCGGAGCGCCGTGACGGTTCCTCCGCCGCGGAGTCACCGGCCGCCTCTACCCATCACGGCCTTGCGGGGGTGCGATCGGGTACCCCACGACCCGACCCCCTATCCCCAACCGCCTTTTCAACGCCTAGTAGAGCGCCAACGGCGAACGCAGCACGAAGTCCAGTCGCGTCTCCGAGGGGATGCGCAGCGTCTTGCCGCGCGCCGCCGAAACCGCCACGCCGGCGCCCGCCCCGGCCCCGGCCCCGATGGCCGCGCCCCTGCCGCCGCCGAAGATGCCGCCCAAGACCGCTCCGACACCGGTCGTGACCGCCGTCGTCTTGGCCGTCTGCCTGCCCTTGCCCTTGGACTTAACCTCGGCGTAGTTCGTCACTACTGGGTGTTGACGGCCGTTCAGCGTGACGTCAGACAGCTTCAAGGCGACCTCGTCGCTGCCCTTGATCGCCCCGGCTTGCTGGACCCGCATCACCTGTACGGTGGCGTCGGCGCCCCTCGGGATGACGATCTGGCCGTTCATCGAGATCGGGTCATCGATGCTCGCGCGGAACCTCTCGCCCGCACCGGTCACGTCGGTGTCGATGGAGTCGATCATCCGCACCGTCACCACGGTACCCGTGCGAAGCGTAACAGAAGCCGGCGGGGGTGCCGGTGCCGCCGCGCGGTACGGTTGCGGTTGCGGCGCGGTGGGCGCCAGCGGCGCGACCGCGGTGGGCGCCGTCACAAAGCGAAGGCTTTCAATATCGCCGACCGCGTAGGTGTTCAGGTTGCCGTCCGCCCCGATGAAGCGGACCGAACGCGTGTCGCCTCCCACGAAACTTCCCGTGACGACGGCCCCATTTCGAAGCCGCAACTCGTCGGCGACGGCCGACGAAGCGGCCAGAAGGATCAGTACGACCAACATAATCGCGGATGCTCGTTTCATCTCGTTCAGGCTCCTTGTCTCTGGCTCTGGGAGAGTGATTTCAGTATCTCAAAATGAACGCGCGATGGACGATCCGAACCGTAGTCGAACCCCGCGCCACCTTCGTTCCGCCGCTACTCCCCCGGGAAGGAACTGTCCGAAGCAACCTATCGTCACTCGTATGACAACGCCGTAATCGGGTCCTGCCGAGCCGCCCGCAGCGAGGGATAGAGCGCCCCGAAAATCGCACCGGCGATGCTGATGAGCGCGGTCCAATAGAGATGGCTGTGCAAGATGCTGAAGGTTATCACCGGGAATCTCTCTTCAACAATGCCTTCGGTGAGATAGGCCAGACCGATGCCCAGCACGACGCCGGCCACGGTGAGCATCAGCGTCTCTTGCAGGAAGATGTGCAGGATATAGCCGCGAGACGCGCCGAGCGATTTCAGAACACCGATTTCGCGAGTGCGGTCGAGCACAGCCGTGCACATCGAAATCAGGATTACGATGAACCCGACACCGATCGCGATGCCGACAATGGCGTTGACGAAATCGTCGGCCATCCCGCGCGTCTGCGTCGTGAACAGCGAGATGAACTCCTCCATCGTGTAGATGGGGTTGTCGGGCAGACGCGCCTTCAGTTTCTCGACGAAGGCGGTCGCTTGCGCGGGGTCGTCGAGCTTGACGTAGACCTGACTGAGCTTGCCGGCCCAACCCATGACCTCTTGTTTCGTCTCGAGCGGAATGAAGACGCGCGAGAGCTTCCCCGACTCCACGATGCCGACCAACTGGAAGTCTCGATTGAGCAGCTGGACCGTGTCCCCCACCGACAGCTTTCGCTGTTTGGCGTAGACCTCGTCCACAACCAGGTCGAAGGGCGCTTCGAAACCGCGGCCTTCCACGAACCGCAGCCCCCCCGACATGCGGGCGAATTTCTCGAGATCGACCCCCGTCACGGTCGTGAACTGTGCCTGCATCGAAAACGCCGTGCCCACGGCAAGCCGAACGCCCGGCATGGCCTCAATCTCGTCGATGATTGTTTCAGGCAGGCCGGCCGATCCCGTCGTGAGCGCGCTGCTGCTCGTCGAGGGGCGGATGAGAATGTCGGCCCCGATACCCGCTTGCCGCCGGTTCGCCTCCCCGACCAGACCATCCGCGAGCCCCAGGATCAGCAAGATCATCGTCACTTCGAGACCGATCGCCGACACCGCCAGAACCGTGCGCAGGCGGCGGTGAAACAGGTTGGCCCAAACGACGCGCTGGATCATACGCGGCTCTGACCCGGGCGGGCGAGCCGGCGACGGCACATGACGGAATTGATGGGAATCTCCACGTTGCAATGAGGGTCGCCGCTACTGCAAGTAGCCCAGGCTTTCGAGCACCTCGGTGTCTCGCTTGGTCAGTTGCGCTTCGCTCTGTGCGAGATCGGTGCGTTCGAACCATCTGCGCAACTCGGCGGTCTCTTTTTCGTAGGTGTCGTCGTCACGGCCATGGACGCTCGGCTCGCCTTCGAATGGGTCGTCGTTGAGATCGGTGATCGACACGCTCTCGGTTTCGGGTGTCCAGACTACTTTGCGATCTCCTTGCGTTTTTCCTAGATGCAGCGGCAACGCCGATTTGCGCGACCACATCCACGACAACCACCCGGGCGCAATACCCTTGCGTCCGGCGAACGTAACGTAGCGCGTCGCGCGCGGCGGCAGGCCTTCTCCGCCGGCAAGCCCCGCGGCGAGACTGCGGCCCGCGAAATCAGAGGGCACGGGCTCGGTGGCGATCTTGGAGACCTCGGCCAACTCGAGCACGGTCGGAGCAACATCCAGAAGAGAAACAGGCTGGCGGATCACGGTTCCCGCCGCGACCTTCTTGGGATAGCGCATGATCAGCGGCACTTTCAGTATCCCCTCGTGCAGCCGGCGGCCGTGGCCTACATAGCCGTGCTCGCCGAGGCTCTCGCCATGGTCCGAGGTCAGCACCACCAGCGTCGAGTCGCGCAGGCCCAGCCGGTCGATGCGGTCGAGAACGCGTCCGAGGTAGTAGTCTGTATAGCCGATCTCGGAGTCGTATCTCTTGATCCGCTTGGCCATCTCCCGATTCTCGTTGGCGTGGGCACCGGCCCCCTTTCCGGAGTGGCCGCTGCTCTCGGGCGAGGCGAAGCGCGGCTGCAACTCATAAGGCGAATGTGGATCGAAGTAGTGCACCCACAGAAAGAAAGTCTTGTCGTGATTCTCATCAAGCCACTGGAGCACGGGCGGCGTGACGTCCCTCGCTAAGCGGCTGGAGCTGAAGACGTCGTACTTGCGCGTCATGCGCTGGTCGTAGACGTCGAACCAATGCCCCATCTGGGTGAGCCGGTCGATCAGGGGCCAGGCGCTGACGAAGGCGGCGTTGCGGTAGCCGAACCGCTTCAAGATCTGCGGCAGCGACAGCCACTTCGACTTCCTGGGTACGGCCATCCCGTTGGTCCGAGCGCCGTGCTCTTGGGGATAGCGGCTGGTGAACAGCGACGAGTGCGAGGGCCCGGTGAGCGGGATGACCGTGCTTGCGTTCTCGAACCGAACGCCTTCTTCCGCGAGCTGATCGATGCGCGGGCTCGTCTTCAGGTGATAGCCGTACGACGAGAGGTGGTCGGC
>JAKZVK010000143.1:0-2528 GCA_047516085.1 Bryobacterales bacterium | reverse complement strand
GCGCTTCTCGAGGCTGGGATCAAGAAGCACCTCCGCGACACGCTCAACATCCCCGGCATCACCAACGTGCACGCGCTCGAAGCGGGTGGCTGCACGGCAACCCTGTGGATCAGCCTCGACAAGATGTATCCCGGCCAAGTGGACCAGACCGCGTTTGGCGCGTGGAGCTATCAAGGCATGAGCTATTACAAGTGGATCATCGTCACTGACGACGACATCGACATCGAGGATCCATTCATGCGCGACTGGGTGATGGCGTGGCGGGTACGGCCCGACGTCGACATGCGCGTGATCGCGGGCACCGCGCCGGTGGAACTCGACCCATCGGCGCTCGGCCCCGACTATGTGCCGGGCTCGGAGCCCGCCGCCAAAGTGCTGATCGATGCGACCCGCAAGTGGGATTACCCTGGAATCTCGTTGCCACCGATCTACCGGCTGCGGAGCGTGGCGGAAAACTGGGACGATTACGGCCTGCCGCCGCTCGATGAGCTCAAGCTGCCGCGCGAGGGCTAATCGGCCGCACCCCACGACGCCGGACCCCAGGTGACGGCCTCGCCGTCGAGCCACGCCGCCCCACATCGGTAAAGCGCCTCGACCTCGGCGCCCTTGAGGCCGGGCATATCATCCTTGACCGGATATCCAACCTCGGTTTGGAGGTAGGCGAGGTGGCGGTAGCCTTCGGGGAAGCGCCCGAGAAGCTCGGGGTCGAGCGTGACGGTGGCAGTGTGATCGACCGGATCGAGCCGGTCTTTCTCATAAATCGGCTGGCGCAACACCATGCCCCAGCAATCGTCCCGCTTCTCGAACAGGTCGTAAAACCGGCCCGTGCAGACCACGTCGCAGGGTGTGCCGTGGACAGGCGCGCGTTGCGCGATCGTCATCTTGGTCTGGGCGACGGCGCGGTTTCCGACGAGCTTGATCGACGTCCCGCCGAGGAAATGGAGGATGCTGACGCCCTTTTCCCAGCCCTCGCGCCGAGCCTTGACAAAGCCCGCGCACGGCGCCTGGAACCAGGTCGCGAACATGTAGCCGTCGTCGTGCCAGCAGGTACGGAACCTGTCCCAATCGCCGGCATCGCTCCAGATTGCCCACGCCTCGATGTTGTCGCGGATGGCGAGTTGGTCGCGCGTGTCCTCGGGCACCATCAGGGGTTTCCTATTACATCAAGAGGTTCTTCGACGGACTCCGATTAATCGACGATGTGATACACGGGGGCCTTCTCCATTTCCCACTTCCCGGAGTCCCGGTCGTACTGGGACAAGGTGAAGCAATGCCAATCGGTGTCGTCCAGCTTGGGATGGTCGGCCCGATAGTAATACCCCGGCCACCGCGTTTCCGTCCGGAACATCGTGTGCTGCGTCACGCATTCCGAGGAAATGACCCGGTGCTGAAGCTCCCACGCCCTCATGAGCTGGTGAAGGTCTTCGGCCCCGAGATGGTCGAGGTCTTCCTTCAGCATGTCCAGCAACTCCAGCCCACGGGTGAGCATTGGCTCGTTGGTCGTGTAGTGGGAGCCGATGCCGCCGACGTATTCGTCCATGATCTTCTCGAGACGCTGAAGACCGTGAATCGGCAAAAGATAGCTCGGCGAAACGGTTCCCGCGACGATCTCATTGCGGCCGACCTCGTAGTTCTCCAGGGGTTGGAAGACGACCTTCTTGAGGTCTTCGTATTCCGCCTCGCTGACCTGCGGCTGGTCTTTACCCATGTCGTTCACGTATTTGACCGCCGCCTTCCCGGCGATCCGGCCTTCCGCGAAGGACCCCGACGAAAACTTGTGGGCGGTGCCGCCAATGGTGTCGCCGGCGCCGAAAAGCCCATCGACTGTCATCATTCGGTTGTATCCCCACTGGTATTCCGACGGGGCGTAGTCTTCCGGTCCGCTCGCCCACGCGCCTGAACAGGTGGCGTGGGAGCCCATGACGTAAGGCTCGGATGTGGTCAGCTCGGGATTGGTATGCTTGGGATCGATGTTCTGTGACGCCCAGACGACCGCTTGCCCGATCGTCATGCCGAGAAAGTTCTCCCAGCCGACCGTCTCCTTGTGCGGATCCTGGAAGGCCTCCTTCGTGACCATGCGGATGGGACCTCTGCCGGCCTTGACCTCTTCGAGCATGGCGTGGTTGCGGAGGCAGGTCGGCACCGGGTGCCGATCGACATAGTCCCCGACCAATTCCTTGGTGTGCTCGTACCAGGTGGACTCGTATTCGTTCCCATACGCGTTTTCAGTGTACGTCTTGAGGTGCAGAAAGTAGGCGCCGACCGGACCGTAGCCGTCCTTGAACCGGGTGAGGACGATCCGGTTCTCCATCTGCGTCATTTTGGCGCCGACGAGGATCGGCAGGGCATAGGCAGAGGCGCTGCTCCATGGGGCGTACCAGGTCCGCCCCATCCCTTCACCGACCGCGCGGGGCTTGAAGATGTGCGACGCGCCACCGGCCGATACGATGACGGCCTTCGAGCGGAAGACGTAGAATTCCCCACTGCGGACGTTGAAACCGACGGCCCCGGCGACCCGATTGGGCTTC
>JAKZVK010000142.1:0-4777 GCA_047516085.1 Bryobacterales bacterium | reverse complement strand
AGCGGAGGTTCGCTGGCGCAGACTCAACGGCTCGGAGCTGATGGTCCACGTCTTAGAAGGAAAGAAATTCAAGGATGGAGAACTGATCGAACAACGCGCCGCCTGACCCGCCCCGTCCACAACATTTGACAATATCTCTCTAAGACCCCACTACCCCCTCATTGTCCCATGGCCTTAAAACACTTGTCCTATGAAGTGTACTTCTGCCACGGACGGCTAGGGCGAAAGGCGTGCATGCGACAATATAGGGGTTCGGCAGGCCGTGCCCGCGCCTCCGAGCGGCAGGGCTGACCCGAACCGGGCACAGCATGCTGTGCCCCTACCGTTCGTTTCGCCGCTTCAGTGGGGATCTCAGGCGGCAAGGCTCTGGCTAGTTTCTAGCGTTTTCGATTGCCGGGGTGCGGTCGACAGGCCCCCGCGGCTTAACCCAGCGGCCCACGGACGTAACGAGGCGCGCGCACCGAGGGGTATGTAACGAGGCCAAGTCTTGACAGGACACGAAATCCGCGACAAGTTCCTGCGTTACTTCGAGGGCAACGGTCATCGCATCGTTTCCAGCTCGTCGCTCGTGCCCGCCAACGACCAGACGCTACTGTTCGCCAACGCCGGCATGAACCAGTTCAAGGAGGTCCTCCTTGGCGAGGAGCAACGCGACTACAACCGTGCTACGACCTCGCAGAAATGCGTGCGCGCCGGCGGCAAGCACAACGATCTCGAAAATGTCGGCCAGACACGCCGCCACCATACCTTCTTCGAGATGCTGGGCAACTTCTCGTTCGGCGACTACTTCAAGGACGATGCCATCGCCTACGCCTGGGAGCTGGTCACCAAGGTCTACGGCCTGCCGAAGGACCGGCTCTACGCCACCGTCTTCGACGACGACGACGAAGCCGAAGAGCTGTGGAAGAAGGTCACCGACATCGGGTCGGACCGCATCTTCCGCTGTGGCGCCAAAGATAACTTCTGGCAGATGGGCGATACCGGCCCCTGTGGCCCGTGCTCGGAGATCTTTTACGACTTCGGTCCCGAGGCCTTGGAGCCCGGCGAGAACGACGAGCCCTTCCCCAGCGAGACGAACCGCTTTGTCGAGATCTGGAACCTGGTCTTCATGCAGTTCGACCGCGACGCGACGGGTAAGCTCACGCCGCTGCCCAAGCCCTCCATCGACACCGGCTTGGGTTTGGAGCGAACGACCGCGGTGTTGCAGGGCAAGTTCAGAAACTTCGAGACTGACTTGATCCGGCCGATCATCGACCGGGCGGCCGAGGTGCTCGGCGGCGGCATCGCGCTGCATCAAGACCCCAAGACCGACACAACGCTCCGCATCATCGCCGACCATAGCCGCGCGGCCGCGTTCCTGGTGCACGACGGCGTGCTGCCCTCGAACGAAGGACGCGGGTATGTGCTGCGCAAGATCATTCGGCGCGCTCTGCGTCACGCGCGCCTGGCGGGCCGTAGCGAGCCGTTCCTTTACGAGATGACCGGGTTCGTCGCCGAGCTGATGGAGCCGGGGTTCCCGGAGTTGATGGAGTCGGTGCCGCGCGTGGCCCGCATCGTCAAGGAAGAGGAGAACCGCTACCGCCACAGCTTTGCCCTGGCCGAGAAGATGTTCGAGTCGTCGGTCGAGAAGGCTACGGGCGGCGTCCTACCGGGCGAAACGGCCTTCAAGCTTTACGACACCTTCGGCCTGTCGCTTGATGAACAGGAAGAACTTGCACGTGAGAGAGGATTGACGATCGACCATCCGGGCTTCGAAACCGAGATGGCCCAGCAACGGTCCCGGGCGCGGGCGAGTTGGAAGGGTGGGGAAGCCGCCGCCGTCGCCGAGGTGTATCAAGAGTTGCGCAAGGAACACACGACGGTGTTCGAGGGCTATGGAAACCTGGAGGCCGAGGGATCAACGATCGTCGGCCTGCTCGTCGACCGGCAAACCGTCGAAGACGTCCCCGCCGGGGCCGAGGTCGAGATGATCCTCGACCGCACTCCCTTCTACGCCGAAGCGGGCGGCCAGGTGGGCGACCACGGCGTGATCCTGTCAGGGGGCGAGACGGTGGCGGGGGTCACCGACGTCTACGCGCCGGTTCGGGGCCTCTCGGCACACAGGATCGAGACGACCTCGTCGCTCAAGGTCGGCCAGAAGGTCTCCGGGCGCGTGGACGATCAACTGCGCCACGCCACGATGCGCAACCATACGGCCACGCACCTGATGCACGCAGCGTTGCGAAAGGTGCTGGGGACGCATGTAAAGCAGGCGGGCAGCGTGGTCGATCCCGCGCGCCTGAGGTTCGACATTACCCACTACGCGGCGGTCGACGAGGCCGAGCAACAAGAGGTCGAGCGGCTTGTGAACGAGGAGATCCTCAAGAACACGCCCGTAGCGACGGAAGTACTCAGTCTGGAGCAGGCGCTCAAGACGGGCGCGATGGCGCTGTTTGGCGAGAAGTACGGCGAGGACGTGCGGGTCGTGGGGATCGGCGATTTCAGCAAGGAACTGTGCGGCGGAACGCACGTGAGCCGCACGGGCGACATCGGCGTGTTCAAGATTACGTCCGAGAGCAGCATTTCGTCTGGTGTTCGTCGGGTAGAAGCGGTGACCGGGCTGGGGGCCTATCGTCAATACCGGCGGGCCACCGATCAGATCGAGCGGCTGGCGGCGGTGCTGCGGGTCGCCGATCCGGAGCTGCTCGAGACGGTGGAGCGGCTCGCCGCCGAGCGCAAGGCGTTGGAGAAAGAGGTTGATCGGCTGAAGGGCAAGCTGGCGGGGGCGAGTGCGGCCGACTTGACGGCGAATGCGCGCGACGTCAACGGTATCAAGGTGGTCGCCGCCGCAGTCGAGGGACTTGATCGCAATCAGATGCGCTCGTTGGCGGATTCGCTGCGCAGCAAGATGGGGTCGGGCGTGGTGGTTTTGGCGAGCACCGCGAACGGCAATGTGGCGCTGATCTCGGCGGTCACGAAAGACCTAGCCGGCAAGAAGGTGCACGCCGGGAAGCTGGTCGGCGCGGTGGCACAGGCGGTTGATGGGCGCGGAGGCGGGCGCCCAGACTTGGCCGAGGCCGGTGGGAAGAATGTGGGAGCGGTACCGGCGGCGCTCGAAAAGGTATACGAGCTGGTCTGCGAGATGGCGGGCTCGTAGGCGGGCCGGCACAGCGGACGTTTCACGCAAAGGAGCAAAGAACGCGAAGGTTCTTCTTGGCGGGCTTTGCGCCTTTGCGTGATCCACTCTTCACTGTTCCTCTAAACCGACGGAAGATCCAGTGTCCGAACCCGCACCCTACGACGACGCCGGGAATCGCGAGCGTGTCGCCCGATTGATCGAGCACGGCGTCGACGCTTGGGGCCCTGAGCGGGTCTACGTTGCCGCCGATGTCCTGCTCGATAACATCGAGCCCGGCACCGTCCTGATCAACGCCGCACTGAGCGGATCGCAACTGCGCATCGGCCGCGGATCGCGGATCGGCGTTTCCGGTCACGCGCGCGTGGCGGATTGCCAGATCGGCCGCGATGTCGAGTTGGGGGCGGGCTCCTACGAAAACGCCACGCTCCTCGATGGGGCTCGCGTACGGGGCTTTGCCGAACTGCGGGAAGGCACGCTGCTCGAAGAGCAAGCCGAAGCCGCCCACAGCGTGGCCTTCAAGAACACCATCCTCACCGCGACGGTCGTCACCGGCTCGCTGATCAATTACTGCGACATTCTCATGAGCGGCGGCATGTCTCGTGACGACCACAGCGAGGTGGGCTCGGGTGTGATCCACTTCAACTTCGATCCGCGCGGGGACAAATGGAGCAGCTTGATCGGCGACGTGCGCGGCGTGCTGTTGCGGTCCGCGCCAGTCTTCGTCGGGGGACATTGTGGGCTCGTGGGGCCGCTGCACGTCGATTTCGGCGCGGTCGTGGCGGCGGGGTCGATCGTTCGTAAAGACGTCGGTCCGGATTGCGTGCAGTTCGAGTCGGCGGAAACGCAGCGCACCGATGGCTTCGACCGTGAGATCTACATGGGACTGAAGCGCAAGTTCCTCGCGACGGCGAAGCTGGTCGGGAACCTGCACGCGCTGGATGCCTGGTACGAGCATGTGCGGATGCAGTTCGCGGAGGATCGTCAGAAGGCGCTCCACGTCGCGGCGCGGGAGCAGATCCGGCGGCACATCGCCGAGCGGGCCAAGCGGATTGACAAGATCATAGGCAAGCTGGAGCGGTCGATTGCGAAGTCGTCCGCGTCGGGCGGGGGAGTGGCGGCGCGTTTTCAGGGCGAGCATCGCTTGTTGTTGAAGAGCCGAGAGCAGATTGCAGAGATCATCACGTCGAAGCCTGAGGGTCCGCCACCGCCCGAGGGGTTTGTGCGGGACTACGAACAGGCCCGCCAGGGTGCTGAGCATGTCGATGCGATTCGGCAGGTCGGCGGCGAGGCGGCGTCTGGGGCGGCCGACTGGTTGGGTCATCTGGCCGGCATGACGACAGCACGCATGCGGGCCTTGTTGGATTTGTGAAGCAGCGTCGACTTCCGGGTCGACGTCTGTTGCTTAACAGGCGCTGCCTCAGGCAGCCTAGCGCCTCTCGAGTATTGTCAGGGTTCGTGCCGGACCGCTCCCTTACGGTCACGGCTCGGTTGACGTCGACCCTGCCGGCTAGGAGGCCCGCGCACAATCAGGATCGGCCGCGGAGCTTCCTGGTACAATCCCGCCATGCTCGTGAACAGCGAAACGCCGCTGCGGCCTCGTCCTCTTCGCTGCCTGCCGGCCCTTCTCATCAGCTTGACCTTGCTCGCGTCGTGCGGGCC
>JAKZVK010000141.1:0-2655 GCA_047516085.1 Bryobacterales bacterium | reverse complement strand
GCCGGGGTGGCTGGTGCAGCCACCGGAAACGCAACCCTCGCCACGCAGCAGCCGCACTTCGCCCCCAAAGCCAAGCACGTCATCTTCCTGTTCCTCAACGGCGGCATGTCGCAGGTCGATACCTTCGACCCCAAGCCGATGCTCGACAAGCACCACGGCGAGCCCAAGCCCGGCCCCAAGGTCAAGACCGACCGCGCCGCGGGCAACCTCATGAAGTCGCCGTTCAAGTTCACCAAGCGCGGCCAGAGCGGCATCGAGGTCAGCGAGATCTTCCAGAAAGTCGGCGACCAGATCGACGACTTCTGTGTGATCCGCTCGTGCTACTCCGACAACGGCAACCACGGCCCGTCGCTGTTCTTGATGAACTGCGGCCACCAGTTGCCCGGCCGCCCGTCGCTGGGTTCATGGGTCACCTACGGCCTAGGGACCGAGAACGCGAACCTGCCGGGCTTCGTCGTGCTGTGTCCCGGCTATCCGGTGATGGGGCCGGTGCTGTGGTCATCCGCCTTCCTGCCCAACCCCTACCAGGGTGCGTATGTTCGCAACGACGAGACCGACCCGGAAAAGCTGGTCCGCAACATCCGCAACAAGGTAATCAGCGACAACGAGCAGCGCCGGCAGCTCGACCTGCTCGACAAGCTGAACAGCTCGTACCTCAAGCGCGTCGGCTACCAGCCGGAACTCGAGTCGGCCATCGAGTCGATGGAAGTCGCCTATCGCATGCAGAGCGAGGTGCCCGACGTCTTCGATATCCACAAGGAGAGCGAGGCGACCCGGGCGCGCTACGGCGACAGCGATTTCGGGCACGGCTGTCTCATGTCGTTACGCCTGATCGAGCGCGGCGTGCGCATGGTGCAGGTCTACTACGGCAACTTCCAGCCGTGGGACAGCCATGACGACATCCTGGTGCACGGCAAGCTCGCCCGCGAAGTCGACGGGCCGATCTCGTCGCTGATTCAAGACCTGAAAGAGCGGGGCCTGTTTGATGAGACGCTGGTGATTATCGGCAGCGAGTTCGGACGCACGCCGATGATTCAGAACAGCGGCCTCGAGAAGATTGGCAAGGGCCGCGACCACAACGTGCCGGGTTATACGACGCTACTGGCGGGCGGAGGCGTCAAGCGGGGCATCACCTACGGCGCTACCGACGATTTCGGCTTCGCGGCGGTAGAGGACCGTGTTCACCCGCACGACCTGCACGCCACGGTGCTTCACCTGCTGGGGCTCGACCATACGAAACTCACCTACCGCTACAGCGGCCGCGACTTCCGGCTGACCGATGTGGCCGGCCGGGTGATCCACGACATCATCGCTTAAGCCGCTGCCTCATCCACCCTTCGGTGTGTCAGCCTTTCGCCCCGGAGGGGCCGAAGGATAATAGCCCCCAGCTTTAGCTGGGGGTAGGCGAACCAGTAACGTCTGAAGCCCTAACTAGAGGCTCTTGAGTGACGTCAGGGTTCGTGCCGGACCGCTCCCTTACGGTCACGGCTCGGTTGATTGCGGCCCGCCAGCTCAGTCGCCGGCGGATTCGGCGGGGTGGAGGTCGGCTGCGGCTCCGGTTTCCTTGCGCGCGCGGGCCGTCTCTGACCAGCCTTCCAAGGTGAAGTAGACCACCGGGATAAACACCAACGTGATCAGCGTGGAGGTCGTCAGACCGCCAATGACCACGCGCGCCATGGGTGCCTGCAGCTCGCCGCCCTCGCCCAAGCCCAGCGCCATCGGGGTCAATCCAAGCACAGTGGTCACCGTGGTCATTAGAATGGGCCGCAGCCGGCGGGTGCCCGCGATCACGACCGCCTCGCGCAACGAGTAGCCGTGCTCACGCCGCAGCAGGTTGGTGTAGTCCACCAGCACGATGGCATTGTTCACGACGATACCGAGCAACACGATCAATCCCAAGAAGCCCTGCATGTTGAAGGTGGTCTCGGTGAAGATCAGCATCGTCACGACGCCGATGCCGGCCAGCGGGATGGAGAACAGGATGATGAACGGGTCGCGCAGCGATTCGAATTGCGCCGCCATCACCATGTACACCAGCACCAAAGCCAGAATCGCAGCGAACGTCATCTGCTGGAAGGATTCCTGCTGCTCCTCGTACTCTCCGCCGAAGCGGAGTTCGTAGTCGAGCGGGATATTCATGCCAGCAATGGAGGTTTTCAGGTCATTGACGATGCTGCCGAGGTCGCGATCGGCGATCGTGCCCGTTACCTCGATCATGCGCTGTTGGTCGGCGCGGGAGATTTGCGTCGGCCCTTCTTGACGGCGCATCATAACGACGCTCTCCACCGGGATGGTGCGCCCGTCAGGTAGCGTGAGCGGGACCTGGGAGACTTGGCTCAGACTCATGCGGTCCTCCTTGCGCAAGCGAACCAGAATGTCGTACTCGTCACCCTCTTCGCGGTAGAGAGAGGCGCGGGTTCCGCCGACCGCGGTCTCGAGAGTCTCAGCAATCTGGGAAACCGGCAGACCTAGACTGCTGGCCTTGGCACGATCGACGGTGACGAGCATCTCGGGCATGCCCGGCGGACGGCTCAACTGCGCGCTCACCACGCCTGGCGTGGCGAGCATGGCCTCGCGCACCTGCTGGGACAGGTCTTGCGCGACTTCGATGTCGTGCCCGCGTACTTCGACGGTGAGCCGGTCGCCGTCTTCCGA
>JAKZVK010000140.1:0-4277 GCA_047516085.1 Bryobacterales bacterium | reverse complement strand
GCCGCCTTTCATGCCGCTACGCGGCATAGGGTAAAAGGGTAAAAGCGCTACTCCGTCCTCAGCAGGCGAAAGCCTAGGAGGATGTAGCGGAAGCCGGGAGTGGCGAGGAAGCGATTCGACGACCGGCAATAGCTGGCGTTGCTGTTCCAGCCGCCGCCGTGGAAAGTTTTCTAACACGGGCGGTGGTGTCCCTATCTTGTCTGAGGAACATGGGAAAATAAGCCATGCAGCGTAAACAAAACGACTTAATTCCCATCGGTGAAGCCATCGCCGATCTGCCCGGCCCGGCCCAGGCGATCCGCGACGCCACACCCCAGGCGTTGCACCACTACACCCGCTTAGACCAGGTGAACGCGCTTGTCGGGGCCAGCGAAGCGGACGCCGATCTCGGCTTTATGGCACGGATGCTGACGTTGTGCTCCCTGCCGCGCACCAATCCCGGCAACCGGAGCAAGTATGTCCGGCGCAACGGCCCCTTCACCTTGGTCATAATCGCTGGCGGGCTTCACAAGCTCCCCTTCGGCAACCTCCCCCGCTTGCTGCTGGCCTGGGTTTCAACGGAAGCCGTCAAGACGGGCAAGCGCGATCTCGTGTTGGGCCGGTCGCTCTCCGGGTTCATGCGAAAGCTCGGCATGAGCGATGACAGCGGGAGTCCTCGCGGGGATCGCACCCGGCTTCGCAATCAAATGAAGCGGCTCTTTAATGCCAGCGTCCAGTTGATCTATGAAGATGCAACGGTGGCCGCAACCGCTTCATCGTTCGTAGCGGACCGGAGCGTGTTCTGGTGGAACGAGCGCAAGCCCGACCAGCCGGTGCTGTTTAACAGCGAGATTCGTCTGAGTGAAACCTTCTTTAATGAAATCATCCGCCACCCCGTCCCGATTGACATGAACACCCTCACAGCCCTCAAACGCTGCGCCCTGGGCCTCGATCTCTACCTGTGGATTAATTACCGCACCTTCGCGCTTCGTGCTCCGCTGCGGCTCTCCTGGCGGCAGATCTACTGCCAGTTCGGGCCGAATCCTGACGAGTACTCGCATGAAGCCATTCAAAACTTCCGCCGCCGCGTCCTCCGTGAACTAAAGAAGATCAAGCTGGCCTGGCCTGGCTTGAACTATGCGACGGATCGCGGCCTTCTAATCCTGCATCCCTCCCCCCCGACGATTGCCCCGCCGTCACAGCTTCACCTCCTGGGATAGTCCTCAAAGCCTCATTCCCGCCCAATCATGGCCCGCTGAAAATCCCACCGTCAGGCTTCCTCCGGCCCGTTCGATCCGGGATTTTCCACAGACCGCTGTGATCCAGGGCAGTTTTCCACGGTGAAAGCGAACACATTCTAACGGTCGGTTTCCGGTGAAAGCGAACACATTTAGCCTCGATCCTCCGGTGAAAGCGAACACATATACAAGTAGTAAGACAAGTAGTAAAAGAACAAGTAGTAGGAGCGACAACTACTGTGAGAAACCAACCGAGAAACCAGAACGCCGAAAAACCATCCCAATATGGGATAATGACCACCGATGGGCATCGACCGGCTGCGGACATCCGAAGACCCACGAAACCGCCGAATCCGACCGTGCTTCGTCGAGGCTCGCCAGTTTGGTGTTGTCGATGGAGAAGAAGTTTAGTAGCGACGAGTTGCCGCTAGCGGAACTGCTCGGTCGGGCCGAGCGCGGCGACCTGCAACTGCCGGACTTCCAGCGCGGCTGGGTGTGGGACGATGACCACATCCGGAGTCTGCTGGTGTCGATTTCGCTGTCGTATCCGATCGGCGCGGTCATGACGCTGGTCGCCGGCAATCCCGATGTCAACTTCAAGGCGCGACTGCTCGAAGGCGTGACGCTGGTGGCGACACCGGCACCCGAGATGCTCCTGCTTGACGGCCAACAACGACTGACGTCGCTGTTTCAGGCCCTGAAGTCTCGCGCCCCGGTCTGCACGCGGGACAGCCGCGGCAACGAGCTTCACCGCCACTATTACGCGGACATCGACGCCTGCATCGACCCGTCGGTGGACCGGGAGGAGAAGGGCATCGTCGGTGTCCCCGCGGATCGCATCCTGCGGAGCGACTTCGGTCGGACGATCGACTTGGACCTGAGCACCCGCGACCGGGAAATTGCAGCAGCGATGTTTCCGCTGGACATCATTCTCGACGGCGGCGCCACGATGGACTGGCAGATGGCGTATCTGCTGTCGGGAGCGGGCGACCAACCGGATCGAGTCGCCAAGTGGAAGCGGTTTCAGGACGCAATCATCAACTCGTTCGTGCAGTACCACGTGCCGACGATCGATCTGGTTAGGTCGACGCCGAAGGAAGCAGTCTGCCAGGTATTCGAGAAGGTCAACACCAGCGGCGTCACGCTAACGGTGTTCGAGCTGCTGACGGCGACGTACGCCGCTGACGACTTCGAACTGCGCAAGGACTGGGACGAGCGGCACGAGCGACTCGCGCAGCATGAGCTACTGGCGGAAGTCGACGCCACCGCGTTCCTGCAGATCGTCACGCTGCTAGCCACCTACGACCGGCGCCAAGTGCACCTGCAGGCACATCCGGAGGACGACAAGGTGCCCGCGGTTTCCTGCAAGCGCCGCGAGGTATTACGCCTGCCACTCGACGACTACCGGCAATGGGCGGATGGCGCCGAGCGCGGGATGATGCGCGCGGTACCGTTCCTGCACAACCACCGCATCTTCCGCTACCGGGATCTGCCGTACGCGACGCAGTTGGTGCCGCTCGGGGCTATCTTCGGATGGACGGAAGACCGGGCGGAGTCGTATGCGTCACGACAACGGCTCGGACAGTGGTTCTGGTGCGGCGTCCTCGGCGAGATGTACGGCGGTGCGACGGAAACGCGATTCGCCATCGACCTGGAGGACTGCATCGCGTGGATCGACGATCGTGATGACAGCGCACCTCCGCGTACGGTGCAGGCGGCACAGTTCCAGGCCGAGCGGCTGCTCACGCTGCGCACGCGTAACAGCGCCGCCTACAAGGGGCTGTACGCGCTCCAGATGAAGCAGGGCGGCCGGGACTTCAAGACCGGCCAGCCGATCGACATCCACGCGTACATGGAGGATGCCATCGACATCCATCACATTTTTCCTCGACACTGGTGCGCCACCCATGACATCGAGTGGTGGGTCGCCAACTGTATCGTGAACAAGACGGCACTTGACGCGCACACGAACCGCCGCATCGGCGGCAACGCGCCCAGCATCTACCTGTCACGGATCGAGTCGGGCGACGGCATCGAGCCACACGTACTCGACGGCTTCCTGCGCTCCCACGACATCGATCCGGTAGCGCTTCGCCGGGACGACTTCGTGCAGTTCTTCAACCAGCGGTTCGAGAGCCTGCTCCGCCACGCCGCAGGCGCCATGGGCAAGCCGGTGAACCGACGACCGGATCGGGACGAAAGTCCGTTCGCCGAGCAGGACGTGGACGTCGAACCGGGCGTACGGTCGCTGATCGAAGGCGGCGAATCAGCCGTGGTCGAGTTCAAGTCGACGGCTCGGCGCAACCAGCGCACCGAAGCACCGGACCACGCAATCACCTGGGCGGTGGTCAAGACCATTGCTGCCTTCATGAACACGCACGGGGGCACGCTGCTGATCGGCGTCGATGATCACGGCCAGCCGATAGGCATCGAGGTGGACTACCCGCTCGTCAAGGGGAGCGACCGCGACGGTTGGGAGCTCTGGCTGACTGCAGTAGTCAAGAACGCGCTGGGAACAGTCGCCGCCACGGATCTGTCCGTACGCTTCTGCATGGTCGACGGCCGGACTATCGCTCGCGTCGATGTCCGTCCCGGCGCGGCGCCGGTGTTCGCCTCACGGAAGGGAGAGCCGCGGGAGATTTTCTTCGCCCGCCTCAACAACTCGACGGAGGAACTCTCGGGACCGGCACTACTCGAATACCGGAAGAAGCACTGGCCGGAGTAGGCCCCCGAGCCGTATGGTTCAAGAGAGGCCGTGTTTCGACGTGCAACTCTGGAGATGGACATCGCTACGGATGCCGGCGCCGGGGTGGGAGGAGCGGAAATGAACCGGTTGCGATTCGGACCTGGCCTACTAGTTACCGCGGCGTTTATCGGTCCCGGGACCATCGTCACCGCCAGCCGCGCCAAGCGGCGGCCCCGGCAGAGACCCAGGAGGCGGTCGAGCGGGTAGGGGAGCTGGTGGCTAAGTTGCTGGCCGGGGAGAGGGAGTGATGGTGGTCAAGATGTCCTCGCCGGGGCGCTCGTTCGGTGGCGTGGCGGATTACTGCCTGCACGATC
>JAKZVK010000139.1:0-12852 GCA_047516085.1 Bryobacterales bacterium | reverse complement strand
CAATTTGGCCGCCCGCCCGATAGCTAGGGTTGCAGGACCGAAGCTTGCCGACGATGGACCCGAAGTGGCCCGGGCCTCGACCGGGTTTCACGGAAAGCGACAAGGCAAGGGAGAGGGGCGCCCGTGAAGATTTCCCGAATTGCCGTTTACCAGGTGGACCTGCCGATGCGCGAGGGGTCGTACAGATGGGCCTCGCAGTCGTTTTCCGCCTTCGACAGCACGGTCGTCGTCATCGAGACCGACGCCGGCGTGACCGGCGTGGGCGAGGTCTGCCCGTTGGGCCCGACCTATCTGCCGGCCTATGCCGAAGGCGCGCGCGCCGGCATCGCCAAGCTGGCGCCCGACCTTATCGGGGAAAGCCCGCTCGAGCTGGACAAGCTCAACCACCGCATGGACGGGCTCCTCAAGGGGCACCCTTACGTGAAGTCGGCGATCGACATGGCCTGCTGGGACATCCTCGGCAAGGCCGTGGACCAGCCCGTCTACCTGCTGCTGGGCGGCCGGATGCAGGACAGCGTGAAGCTCTTCAAGGTCGTCGGCCGCGCCGATCCGGACGAGATGGCGGACAAGGTGGACGAATACCACGCCCTCGGCTTCACGCAGTTCCAGATGAAGGTCGGCGAATACCCGGCCGTGGACATCGAGCGGATCAGGAAGGTCGCGGCCAAGCTGGCGCCCGGCGACATATTGGGCGCGGACGCCAACACCGGCTGGCGCCAGCACGCGGCAATGCGCGTCGTCGACGCCGTGGGTGACCTCGATGTCTATATCGAGCAGCCCTGCCTCACCTACGAGGAATGCCTCGCCGTCCGCCGCCACACCGACCGCCCCATCATCCTGGACGAATGCATGGACAGCCTGCAGATGCTGCTGCGCGGCTACGCCGACGGCGCCATGGACCTGGTGAACCTGAAGATCAACCGCATCGGGGGGATCACCCGCGCGCGGCAGTTCCGCGACCTCTGCATCTCGCTGGGCATCGTCATGACCATCGAGGATACCTGGGGCAGCGCGATCACCACGGCGGCGATCGCGCATCTCGCGCATTCCACCCCGCGGGACTTCCACTTCCAGTCCTCGGCCTTCCACGACTACGCGACGGTCACGGTCGCCGAGGGAGGGCCGGTCGTGGACGGCGGCACCATGCGGGCCTCCGCCCGGCCGGGCCTCGGCGTCGAGCCCTGCATGGACGTGCTCGGCGCGCCGGTGATCGAGGTGACCTGAGTCGCTTTCCCGCGGTTGGCCGGCCCAGGCCAAGCGCTTGAACGCGCTCGCCCAGGTCTTGTCGATCCCTCAATCGCCGGGCGGGCGCATCCGCGCCCTTGGCTTTGATCACGCGCTTGAGAGCGCGCCTTGGTCGTGTCGGTCCCTCAAGCGCCGGGCGGGGGAGCGGGCCGGGTCCCGCGAGACCGAAACGCGCCCTAGCGAGGCGGTTCCCCCGCAACCTCGAAAGGCCCCTGCTCCGGGCCGCAAATCCAATTCACCGGCGATTGCCTGAACCGGCCGTGCCACCGGCTGCATTCCGCGGCGCCAGCACATCGCGCCTTTCTTGCGTCTCTTACGTCTCTTGCGTCTCTTACGTCGTATCGTACAATATGATGTCCCAAATCTACTATCCTCTCCAGGTGATGGCTCACTAAGCTTTCTCGAACAAGGGAAGATCAGCTCCGACGACCAGCTGTCTTTCGCCAGCGCCAGAAGCGCGGCTGGAAGAATTCCTCGTCAGTGGACGAGATGTGAGTTTCTCGTCACTGAAGGCCCGGGAAAATCGTGGGATCGGGCCGGAGTGTAGGGAGCCGCGCTCGATGTACAACGGCGATAATGCGGTCCCCTCGCCCGGAGCGTCGGAGCCACTGCTTGAGGTCAGGAACGTCTCCAAGGCTTTTGGGGGTCTACGGGCCCTGCGTGACGTCAGTCTCAGTGCCGCTCGCGGTAAGATCACCGGACTGATCGGTCCGAACGGATCGGGAAAAAGCACCTTGTTCGAGATCATCGGCGGCTTTCAAAAAGCCGACCAGGGTCGAATTGAATTCAACAACGCCGAGATCGACGCCCTGCCTCCCTACAAGATCGGCCACCTGGGAGTGCTGCGCACGTTTCAGCTGTCGGAAGGTGGCGAGCGCATGACGGTCCTGGAGAATCTGCTCGCAGCGGTTTCGGGCCAGGAAGAACACCGGCTCCTGCGATCCATGCTGCGCTTTCGCGGGGTCATGCGCGAAGAGGCGGAAAGCCTGGAGAAGGCGAAGGACGTCATCCGGTTGCTGGGGCTCGAGCGGGAGGCGAACGAATACGCCGGCAACCTCTCCGGCGGGCAGAGAAAGCTCCTCGATCTCGGACGCGTGTTCATGTCGGGGGCGACGCTCTGTCTCCTGGACGAGCCCACGGCCGGCGTGAACCCCACCCTCGTCAACACCATCCTCGACGCGCTGAAGGTCATGAACCTGGAGCGCGGAATCTCCATGCTGGTGGTCGAGCACAACATGCGTGTCGTGAGCGAAATTTGCGAGCACGTCTATGTCCTGGACGCCGGCGCGGTCATTTCGGATGGCCCGCCGGAGGTCGTTCAGAACGACGAGCAAGTCCTCGAAATCTATTTGGGACAGGACCTCGCGTCGGCCCAATGACGGGCCGGTCGGAAAGGAACCATGGCACTCTTACAGGTCGCGGCATTGCATTCAGGCTACGGCGCGAACGAAATCATCCATGGCGTCGATTTTCACGTGGAAGAGGGCGAGATCGTCACGATCCTGGGTCCCAACGGCTGCGGAAAGAGCACTTTCATCAAAACGATCCTGGGGTACCTCAAGGCGACGAAGGGCGGGGTCACATACCGTGGAAACAACATCACCGGCCATTCGCCGACACAACGTATCTCGCTTGGCATGGGCTACATCCCACAGCTCCTCAACATCTTCCGGCCGCTCAGCGTACGGGCGAACCTGGAAATGGGCGGATTCAGCCTTTCCAAACAGGCGATGCGGACCAGGATCGAAGATATCTTCAACCTGTTTCCGAGGTTGAGGGAGCGTGCCACCCAGAATGCGGGATCCTTGAGCGGCGGCGAACGCCAGTTGCTCGCCATGGGGCGGGCCCTGATGCCGTCGCCGAGGCTCCTCTTCCTCGACGAGCCGTCCGCCGGCCTGTCCCCGAAGATGGCGGACGAGGCCATGGGGCACATCAAATACGTTGGATCGAAGGGAGCATCCATCGTCATCGTCGAACAAAACGTCCGCAGGGCCCTATCGATCTCCGATCGCGGCTATGTTTTCGTAACCGGTCAAGTGGAGTTCGAAGGCCCCGCTAAAGCGATCCTCGCTGATCAGAGAATTAGGGAGGCCTATCTCGGTGGCTGATGATCGCGCCGCCGAACAACACATGAAAAAAAGGAAAACGGAGGACAGGACATGGAACGTTTCACTCTCTCGAGAAGAGCCCTTTCCGGGGCAATCATCGCGCTAGGTGTGGTCGGGTTCGCCTCGGCCGCCTTCAGCGCCGCCGAAGGCGATCCGATCAAGATCGGCGTGATCATCGGGCTGACCGGCCCGAATGCGGTGGCGGGCAACGACGGGCTGGGCGCTATGCAGCTCGCCGTCGACGAGGTGAACGCGGCGGGCGGCGTCATGGGGCGACCTCTGGAGCTCATCGTCGAAGACAACGAAGGGCGGCCGAAAGCCGGCGTCGAAGCGGCGAACAAGCTTGCCGACGTGGATCAGGTCCCGGTCGTGGTCGGCGGCTATTCCAGCGCGATCGCCCTGCCCGTGGGGCAGGTGCTGAACAAGAAGAAAGTCGTCTGGGTCACCGACGCGACGACCAACAAGCTGAAGACCGTCGGACCCTATCTGTTCAACACCGCGGGCATCGCCGAACAGGCGGTCGCCCTCGTCGATTTCGCAAAGGCGGACGCGGGAGCCAAGACCCTCGCCGGTCTTTTCCAGAACAACCCGATCGGCCAGGACCGAGCCGCCGTCAGCGAGAAGAGGGCGGGGGAAGTCGGGGTGGAATGGACCCACAACATGCTCTATCAAGTGGGAGCGAAGGATTTCCGGGCGGAGCTGACGAAGCTGTTGGCCGCGAAGCCGGATGCCATCCTCACCGACATTTACGACAACGACGCCCAGATCATTCAGCGCCAGCTTTATGAGATGGGCGTTACGGACATGTCGTTGTTCTACTCTTACAACCTGAGCGCCTTCGCGACCCTCCCGCCCAAGTTCACAGCTGGCATGAAGGGTTTGAGCTACGCGACGTCCGGTACGCGGGCGGCCGCCTTCAACGAGAAATTCCAGGAGAAGTTCGGCCGGATCTACACCGACGCGTGGGCACCGCCGTTCTACGATGCCGTGTGGATCGTCGCCACGGCGATGAACCTGGCGAACAGCCTGGATTCGACCGAAATCCGGGACGCGATGTGGCCGGCGGCCTACCGCTACAGCGGGGTATCGGGTCTGGGCGACAAGGGCTTCAACCGCTGGGGCATGCAGCACGGCGACCAGAACGCCCAGGCCGCCTTCATGGACGGGAAGATCCAGCCGTACTTCGTGGCGGGAAGCTCGAACAACGTTCTGATCTTCCGGTACGAGGACTCCAATGGCGTTCCGACGATCGACGGTACTCCACTGGCCGAAGCTCCAAGTGAAGAGGACCTGAAGGCGCTTTATTCCGGCAACTGAGTCGGGATCTCGGCCTTCTCAACGTTGGTTTGGTAAAGGCCGCACGACCCGGTTCGGCTCGAGCCGGGTCGTGCGGTCGGCGTTTCCCGTCCAGGTGTCGAGAAGCGATTCGAAAAATTGTCGGCCGCAGGCCTCCATGAGCCCCGCCCCATGAACATCGTACAAGTGCTCGTCAACAGTCTGATCACCTCGGCCGAACTCGGGCTGATCGCGATCGGATTGGGCATGACGTTCTCGATCCTCCGGTTCGCCAATTTCGCGCACGTCGAGTCGGCGGTGCTCGGCGCCTACCTCGTCTATCTGTTCAACGTTACGCTCGGATGGAATTTTGCTCTTTCCATCCTTGTCAGCACCTTGATCCTGGGCACGGTCGGTATTGCCCTGCACCGGTTCATCTTCCGCAGAATCGCGAACAGCGGGGACATCACGCCGATGATTGCGTCCTTGGGTCTCGCGATCGCCATTCGCCACGGCATCCAGGCGATCTGGGGTCCCCAGCACGTGACCTACGACTACGAAGTGCTGCCGGGAAACCAGATTTTCGGGGCCTTCATCACCAACCCGCAGATCTGGATCCTGATTACGGCGGTCTCGGCGATGGTCGGGTTCCATTGTCTCTTGCAGTACACCCGGATCGGCACGGCCATGCGCGCGACCGCGGCGAACGTGGGTCTCGCCCAGGCGTGTTCCATCGATACGCAAAAGGTCATTCTCCTGGTCTGGTTCATCGGCACCGGGTTCGCCGCGCTCGGCGGCATCCTGATCGGCTGGGATACCCAGGTCGATCCCTACCTTGGATTCAATCTGGTCATTCCGATCTTCTGCGTCGTCCTTATCGGCGGCGTCGGTTCGGTGTACGGCGCGATTCTCGGATCCCTGATCGTCGGTTTCGCCCAGAACTTCGGCCTGGCGTTCAACTATGCCCCCCTGATCAATCTGTTCGGGCTTCTCGACCTGGGCGACCGGTTCGATCTTCCCGGGGCCTACAAACCGGCGATCACCTACCTGGCGGTGGTTCTGCTTCTCCTGATCCGGCCGACCGGGATCATAAGGAAAGACGTTTCGTGACACGAATCAGGAACCTCTGGGGCCGTCGATAATGGAACAGTTGATCGGTTTCGGCATCTATCTCGTCACGGTGACATGCATATTCTCCATGCTCGCGATGAGCCTCGACCTCCAGGTCGGCGCGTGCGGCTTGATGAACTTCGGCCAGGTCGCGTTCATGATGCTCGGCGCCTATGCAACGGCGATCGCGGCGAACGCCGGCATAAACCCTTATGTCTGCATCGTCATCTCGATGGGCGTGGCGGCGCTTCTCGGCGTCGTCATGTCGCTCACCGTGAAAAACATGGGCGGAACCTACTGGGGCATCCTGTCCCTTTCCGCCGCCGAACTGATCCGGCTCGTCTTCCTGAACGAGCGCTGGCTGGCCGACGGCGCCAACGGCCTCTCGGTGCTGATCACCATCCCGTATTTCAGTCTTACGGTCGTCGTATGCACGTTATTCGTCATCCTGGTCTTGAGGGTGATTTGGCTTTCCCCCTTCGGCCGGGTCATCCGCATGATCCGCGAGGGCGACCGGCTGCCGCTCGCTCTCGGAAAGAACGTTCTGCTCTTCAAACTGGAAACCATGGCGATCGGCGGCGCCATCGGCGGCCTTGGCGGGTCCTTTTACGCGCTCCTCAACAGCTACATAAGCCCCGACGACGGCCTGCCCATCGAGACCTTCATCATCTGGGCTATGGTCGTCGTGGGGGGGCGCGGAAACCTGCTGGGCGTCGTCGCGGGCACCGTCTTCATCCAGACCTTGTTCGTCGGCTCACGGTTCCTCACGCACATCGTCGATATCGACGCAACAGTGATCGCTCCGCTCCGCTTCGTCCTGATCGGCCTCTTGATCATGGGCGCGATGATGTTTCGCCCTCAGGGGCTCATCCCCGAGCGCAAGCGGGTCTACCGCATCTGAGGGTTTCAAAAGAGGAGGATTCTACAGGAAGCTGCCCTACGGTCTCGGTGCTAAACCCATTCAGTCTGAATGAGCCACATTCGGGCGGGATGGAAATTGGGCCTGTGCGGCGTTTGAGCGTCGCCAGAGCCGCCGCATCGCGGAGCGATCAGGCGGACCTGGAATTGCGACATGGCGCGACGATTGGAGAGGATCAGCGCACGCGGTCGACGGCTTCGCGCTAAACCTCACGTTTCGAACTATCGCACCTGTTAACTGGAGGATGTGTCGAATGCAGTCTCACGCTCGTGTGGTCGTCGTTGGTGGCGGGTGTGGCGGCGCCAACATCCTGTACAGCCTTGCCAAGCGGGGCTGGACCGATTCCGTCCTTCTGGAGCGCACCGAGCTGACCGCCGGATCGACCTGGCACGCCGCGGGTCTTATTCCGCTTTATAGCTTCAGCCACAACATAGGCCGGCTGATTTCCAAGACCATCGAGATCTACGAGGGACTGGAGGCGGAGACGGGACAGGCGGTCGGCTGGCACAAATGCGGCCAGCTGCGCGTCGCCAACTCGGCCGACCGCATGGATGAGTACCTCAGTTATGTGTCGATCGCCGAGGCTCAAGGTGTGCGCGCGGAGATCCTGTCGCCCTCGCAAGTCCGCGACCTCTGGCCCTTTCTGGCCGACCACAAGGCAATGCTGGGCGGGCTCTATCACCCGGACGATGGGCATATCGCGCCGGCCGATGTCACTATGGCGCTGGCCAAGGGGGCGCGCGATCTGGGCGCTACCATCCACCGCAATACCGAGGTGACGGGCTACGAACAGCTTCCAGGCGGCGAGTGGAAGGTCAAGACCGGGCGAGGCGACATCGTTTGCGAGCACCTGGTCACGGCCACCGGCAACTACATCCACCACACCGCGAGGATGCTGGGCCTGCGAATCCCCGCGACTCCGCTTCTGCACCAGTATTGGGTGACCGAGCCGGTGGCGGAGCTCGTGGAGCGGCGCGCCCAGGGCCTGCCGGAAATGCCCATACTGCGGGACGAGACGATCAACGGCTATATCCGCGAGGAGCGCGAGAGCTTCATGTTCGGGCCCTACGAGACCCCTGAGAAGCTGGAGTTCTTTGCCTACGATGGGGTGCCGGAAGGGTTCGGTGCCGATCTTTTGCCAGAGAACTTCGAGGCCGTCGAGGTCAACTGGCAGGCGGCGACTGAATTGGTTCCGGTGATGCGGACCCTGGGCATCAAGACCAACGTGCGCGGCCCCATTTGCGTTTCGCCCGACAACTTGGCGCTTGTAGGGCCCGCATGGGGGCGCCGCAACCTCTGGCTGGCCGAGGGAAACCCGAGCGGCATCTTGATGGGCGGCGGTATCGGGCACTATCTCGCGGAGTGGATGACGGAGGGCGAGCCGAGCATCGACCTCTCGGAGATCGATCCCCGGCGGTTCGGCGATTACGCGAACAAGACCTGGGTCGGCAAGAAGGCCCGAGAAACCTTCGGTCATAACTTCGGCATTCACTATCCCGGCCACGAATGGCCGGCCGCGCGCCCCGCGAAAACGCCGCCCTGTTACGATCGCTTGTCGCGCAGTGGGGCGGTCTGGGGAGCGGTCTACGGCTGGGAGGTGCCGCTGTGGTACGCCCCGGAGGGCGTCGAGGCGAAGGACATATACAGCTACCGAGTCTTCAACTCTTTCCCCTATGTCGGCGAGGAGGCGCGTGCCGTCCGCGAAAAAGCCGGACTCTTGGAAATGACGCCGATGGGCAAGTACGAGGTATCCGGGCCGGGTGCGGAGGCTTGGCTCGATCGGATCCTGGCCAACCGCGTGCCGAAGGTGCCGGGACGCCTGTCGCTTTGCCACCTGCTGGCGCCCCGAGGCGGCGTGCTCTGCGAGTTTACGGTGACCAGGCTCGGCGAGGACCTCTTCTATCTGGTCGGGACGCCGCGCGGCGAACGCCACGATTTCGACCTGCTCGGAAAGCTGCTGCCGAAGGACGGCGGCGTCAGCTTGCGCAACGCGACGCTGGAACGCGGTTGCTTCACCGTCGTCGGACCGGCGGCACGCGAGGTCTTACAGCCCATCACGGATGCGGACCTCTCCAACGATTCCTTCCCTTGGCTGACGGCGCGCAGCGCAACGGTTGGCCTGGCCTCGGACGTACGTATGCTGCGCCTCAGCTATGAAGGCGAGCTCGGTTGGGAGCTCTATCATCCGATCTGCCATCAATCCCGTTTGTTGGATGAGTTGCTGAAAGCCGGTGAGCCTCATGGCCTGCAACTTGTCGGCAACCGTGCGATCGAGTCGCTGAGGCTCGAAAAATCCTACCGGGCGATGTATCGCGACATGAACGTCGAGCACACGGCCTTGGAAAGCGGCCTCGACCGCTTCCTGAAGTTCGACAAGGAAGGGTTCATCGGACGAGAGGCCCTCTTGCGGCAAAAGCAACAGGGTCTAAGGCGCCGCCTGGTGACTCTCAAGGTCGAGACCGTGGACGCCGATGCCTATTCGAACGAGTGTGTGTACAGCAACGGCACTCTCGTCGGGCGCGTCACCTCCGGTGCCAGCTCCCACCACTTCGGGCACTGCCTGTCCATGGCCTATTTGGATTTTGACCACGCGCTCGAAGGAAGAGAGCTGGAGGTCGCGGTTCTCGGGGAGCGGAGACGGGCGACGGTGATCGCGGACTCTCCCTACGATGCGGGTAACCAGCGGCCAAGGATGTAAACCTAGTGTCCTGGATCATAATTTGGTGGTCCATAGGATCGCCTTTCCCGATCTCTGGGTAGGAAGGGCCGCGCAGGCGATGCCCGACATCGTCAAGCGGCCCTGACGCTCGCCAGAGGTCGGGAAAGGCGACCCCGTGGGCGGCCTTGCAGGCCTCTCGGTCGTCGTCGCGCGACTCTTGTGATGCGCCAGCATCACGGCGGGCCACGCTCCTAGCCGAGAAACCTGCAAGGCCGTCCTATGGGCCACCAAATTATGATCCAGGACACTAGGTCTCACCGAGAGTGGCGCTCCCGCGAGCTGAGCTGAGGAAAGCCTTTCGTGGCGCGAGAACGCCGCGATCGGACACAAGCAGGGGAGAGAAGATGACGGCGGCTCTCATACGTTCCATCCATACCGTCGATTCCCACACGGAAGGGAATGCGACGCGCGTCATCGTCGGCGGGGTTCCCGTTCCGCCCGGAAACAGCCTGCTGGAGAAGCGGGCATGGCTCCGGGACAACGACGACGGTCTCCGCCGCGTCCTCAACTTCGAACCGCGGGGCAGCGACTGCATGTGCTCGGTCCTGCTGCTTCCGCCGGAGAGTCCGGATGCGCATTTCTCCATCATCATCATGGAGCAGGAAGAATACGTGCCCATGTGCGGGCACTGCGTCATCGGCACGGCGACGACGGTGGTTGCAACCGGGATGGTCCGGCCGGTCGAGCCCGCGACCATCGTCAAGCTGGACACGCCAGCGGGACCGGTAGAGTGCAGTGTTGCCGTGCAGGACGGGAAGGTCCTCGAAGTCAGCTTGGACAACGTCGATAGCTTCCTCCTCTACGACCGGGCGCCCATCGAAATCGAAGGTATAGGTGCGGTCCGGACGGACATAGCCTATGGCGGAGACTTCTATGCCTTCATCGACGCCGACGCGCTGGATCTGGATCTTTCCCCTTCCAACAGCACCTCGATCATCGAGGTCGCATCGCGTGTTCGAGCCGCGGTCGCCGACCAACTGGACGTTCGCCACCCGCGTCAGCCGCATATCAACGCCTGCTACCAGGTCCTGTTCACCAGCAGCCGGACGACGAGCGGAG
Organism: Bryobacterales bacterium; assembly: GCA_047516085.1. Classification (GTDB taxonomy): domain Bacteria; phylum Acidobacteriota; class Terriglobia; order Bryobacterales; family UBA6623; genus JAKZVK01. Next base: position 2,417 of record JAKZVK010000139.1, on the reverse strand, counting down.
ACTACAAACAGGTGGTCTGCCTGCCTCCCGGGGCGCTCGACCGCTCGCCCTGTGGCACGGGCACTTGCGCCCACGTGGCGATTCTTCATACGCGCGGAGAGATAGCCCTGAACGACCCGCGGCAATTCGAAGGCCTGCTGGGCACCTGCTTTCGCGGCGAGGCGCGGCGGGCGGAGGACTCCGACGGACTCCTCTACGTCACCCCGCGCATCACCGGGCGGGCCTATCTGACGGGCTTTCATCGATTCGTCGTGGAGCCCGACGACCCGATGCCCGCGGGCTATCGGCTCGGTCGAGGCTCCTGACCCCTAGAGCGTTTTTCGTTCTCGCGGGAACCAGCCCGCGCCCCCGCCCGGCCGCCGCTATCCTACAATGGTGTGGGCGGTCGGTCAGGGGTGCGGGCTGGTGCGAGTCCACGTGAGTGGATACGGCTCTGGCTATTGGTGGGCGCGGAGCGCCTCCAGGCCCGTGCGGCTGGGCCCCATCAGGAAATCCAGGTCCGAGGCATACATCACCATGGTCATGCCCTTGGCGAGCCATCCCTGGAGCGCCTCGACACTGCCCATGTGAATTGCCGAGACCACCCCGTGCCGCTTCGCCGACGCGACCATGGTCTCGACCGCGCCGACCACCTGCTCGCTCGTGCTTTCCCCAGGCACGCCGAGCGAAACCGAGAGGTCCTCGGGACCGACCAGGGCGGCGTCCAGGCCGGGCACCGACAGCAGATCGTCTATGTTCTCGATCGCCGCCCGCCGTTCGATCTGGGCGATCGCGATCGTATCCTCGTTGCTGGTCTCGATGAGCTCGGGAAGAGGCCTGATGTCGTACTGGCTGTGGGGGGCATCGGACGACATGCCGCGCCGCCCCACCGGGGGGTACTTCATCGACTGGACCAGCACCTCGACGTCCGAGCGGGTTTCGATGCGCGGGACCATGACGCCCGCCGCGCCCTGATCCAGGATCCTCGCGATCAGCTCGTATTGCGGGCCACAGACCCTGACCAGCGGTGCGATGTCAACGAGGCGCGCCACGCGGATGATCTCCGCGGCCGTCTCCAGGTTGAAGGCGCCGTGCTCCATGTCGATCATGAAGAAATCGAAGCCGACCTCCTTCAGGATCTGCGCGATCGCCGGCGTCCGGACCTCTTGAACCATGGTTCCGATGACGCGCTCGCCGCGCCTCATCCGCCCTCTCAAGTCAGTCCGTTTCATTCTCCTGTCCCTCCTTTGCTTCGATCGCGCTGCGGATTACGGCTGTCCAATCGCGCCGGAAACACTGTACGCAAAGCGTCGACAGGGATCAACAATCGCGGCACCCTGGTGTCACGACACCCGATCCAGAACAGCGGGCGCCGCGAAAGTGTGGCCCAGGTTTTCCATCGTCAGGCAGAGGAGAGATCACAATGAGAGTTTGTCTTGCCGGTGCGACCGGCGGCGTCGGCCGCTGTCTTGCGGCGGCCATCCTGGACCGCGACGGGCTCGTTCTCCAGAGCGCGGTCGCGCGCCGCGCCGCGGGGCAGGATATCGGAACGGTCCTCGGCCGTGAGCTTTCCGGCCTTTGCGTGACGGACGACCTGGAAGCGGCTCTCGACCTGGGCGCGGACGTCCTGATCGATTACACCCACCCATCGGTCATTTTCGACCACGCCATGGCGGCGATCCAGCGGACCATTCCCGTGGTCATCGGCACGTCGGGGCTGACCGGCGCCCAGTTCGACAAGATCGACGAGGCGGCTCGCGCTGCCGGCATCGGTGTCGCGACGGGGAACTTCTCGGTAACGGCGGCCATGATGCAGCACTTCGCGCTGATGGCGGCGCGGCATACCGAACACTGGGAGGTGCTGGAATACAACAAGCCCGACAAGCCGGACGCCCCCAGCGGCACCGCGATGGAACTCGCCGAGCAACTGAGCGGCGTCAGGCGCCCGAGCGCCGAGGCCGCGATCCCGGAGACCTTCGGCCGCCCGGAGGCGCGCGGCGCCAATATCGACGGCACTCGGGTACACGCGGTCCGGCTGCCCGGCTTCGCCTCGGCCTGCGAGGCCATCTTTGGTCTACCTGGAGAGAGGTTGACGATTCGCCACGAGATGCTTGGCGACAATTCGATATTCGTCCATGGGACCTTGTTGGCCGCGCGCAGGGTCCAAGAGACCAGGGGTTTGATAAGGGAATTATATTTATAGGTTGACGGCGCCTGGTTTCCAATGTGAGAACGGCAGAGCAATAATCCCCCACTGAAGCGGCCGGTCGATCCGGCTGCGGCGGACCAAAATGGGACCGCGTATAGCCTTCTGTCCGGGTTGCTCTGACTGGAAGGCGGGGGGGATGTATCGGGTGGAGTTGTACGCACGGGTTCGGCGGGCGTGTCATTTCGAGGCGATGAGCACCCGCGAGGCCTCGCGGGTGTTTGGTGTAGAC
>JAKZVK010000138.1:0-6019 GCA_047516085.1 Bryobacterales bacterium | reverse complement strand
TGATCCGCAGAAGGCCCGGCAGTTCGAGGTCATCCCTTTGATTGAAAAGATCGGCCGTGTGGCCGACGCCCAGGCCGCCGACTTCGACGGTGACGGTGACCTCGACATCATCGCCGCCGAGTTTGGATGGATCACCGTCGGGAGAATCCTCTACCTCGAAAACCTCGGCCAGACAAGATCCACAGGGACGCCCATCCTTCAAGCCGGCGACGCTCGACGATCGGCCCGGCGGCATCCACGTTCCTATCGTTGACCTCAACGGAGACGGCAAGCCCGACTTCCTGGCACTGATCTCCCAGCATCACGAGACGGTCGTCGCGTTTCTGAACCGTGGAGACGGGCAGTTCGAGAAAAAAGAGGTCTTCACGGCCCCGCATCCTCACTGGGGGACAAGCGGTATCGAGCCGGCTGATATGGATGCGGATGGCGACCTCGATGTGCTGCTGACCGCCGGGGACACCATGGATGCCCAGGTGCAGTTCAAACCTTATCAGGGCGTTTTGTGGCTCGAGAACCGGGGATCGTATCCCTTTGTCTACCACTCGATCGGCCGCTACTACGGGGCGATGCGCGAGGAGGCTGGTGATCTCGACGGCGACGGCGACCTCGACGTCGTGGCGGCCTCTTGGCTGCCCGAGTTGACCGAAGAGAAGCGCGCCGCCATGAGCTTGCCCGGGGTGGTGTGGTTTGAATAAACTTCCGCCGGCACCTTCACGCCGCGCGTGTTGCGCGACGACAACTGCGATCACCCCACGCTTGAGGCCGGGGACATCGACGCCGACGGCCTTCTCGATGTGATCACGGGGACCACCTGGCTCGGCACACCGCCGACCGATCGCGGCCCCCTCGCAGTCGAGATCCTACGCCAAACCCGCAAGCGAGATTAGCGACCTTGGTGTGGCGTAAGCCCCCCAGGCTTGCCGAGAACCGATTCGTCGGTTCTCAGGTCCGCTATCGAAAGCAAATGCTCGGTCACTTGCCGTCCTGAGTCTCGAAGAATCGAGACTCGGCAAGCCTGGAGGTGTACAGTCTCATGACATCGTAGACACTTTCGGAACGTCCAGCCCTCGCTATGTTTGCGCTGTCGATGCCACGGCATCAAGACCTTCCAGCGAGTTGGCTGCGCCAAGTCTTGACTCCGCGACATCGACAGCGTTGGCAATGCGTTCCACTAGGCTGGACATTGCCTAGCGTCCTTCCCGTCCTGTTCCTAGATCGTATCTCCTTTGTTTGCCATCTCTTTGCTTTCTGTCGGCGAATAGGTGGCGAAGGGAAGTGTATACCATGTCATGAAACTCGACACCTGGAGGCTTACGCCACAACAGAGCCGAACACTTCTGCCAGACTTGACACCTTGGCTCCGATAACGCTTAGATCAGACGGCACACGTCGACCAAGCAAGGAGTTCCGAACTCAATGACGAACCGAAGACGCTTTCTGCAAACGCTACCGGCAGCTTCCATCGCGGGCGGTCTGGCCACCCAAGGCTGCGGCGCTCCCGACTCGCCCGGTCCCGACCGCGACTACTTCGAGGAACTAGGTGTGCGGCAGTTCATCAATGCCGCCGAACCCTACACCGCGCTGACCGGGGCGCTGATGCCGCCGGAAGCCGTCCAGGCCATCGTCTACGCTTGCACGCGCTACGTTCGGTTGGTCGACCTGCACGATGCGATTGGCCGGCGGCTCGCCGAGATGATCGGCTGTGAAGGGGCGATGGTCTGCGCGGGGGCGGCGTCGGGGCTGACGCTCGGAACCGCGGCGTGCATTACAGGGAGCGACCCCGACGCCATTCGGCAACTGCCCGACACGACCGGCCTCAAGAACGAGGTCATCATCCAGAAGGCCCACCGCTACGGCTACGATCGGGCCATCCGAAACTGCGGCGGGCAATTTGTCGAGGTCGAGACACACGAGCAACTCGAAGCCACCATCAACGAGCACACGGCGGCGATGCTCTTCAACAACACCAACGACCCGAAGGGCCAAATCAAGGTCGCCGAGTTCGCCGCGCTCGGCAAGAAGCACGGCATCCCAGCGTTCGATGACTGTGCCGCCGACGTCCCGCCGGCCGGGCACCTGAACGAATACCTCGACATGGGCTTCGACTTGGTGACGGTCTCGGGCGGCAAGGGCATTTACGGTCCGCAAAACGCGGGCCTGCTGATCGGCCGCAAAGACCTCATCGAGGCCGCGCGCCTGCACAGCCCTCCATCGAGCGCCGGCATCGGACGCGGCATGAAGGTCAGCAAGGAAACCATGCTCGCCATGATGGTGGCCGTCGAGTCGCTTCTGGCGCGCGACCACGAGGCCGAGTGGCGCGAGTGGGAGCAACGCATCGATCTCATCGCCGAGAAGGTCGGCGTCATCGACGGGGTGCGGACGGAGACCTTCGCGCCGCCCTTGCATTACCACGTCCCACACTTGCGCATTCAGTGGGACGAGCAGCAAGTTCCCGTGGCGCCCACCGACGTCAAGCGCCGTCTTCGCGAGGGAGACCCTTCGATTGAGCTCCGCTCCAGCCCTAACGACCGGATCGAATTAGGAGTGTGGATGCTGAAGCCCGGCCAGGAGAAGATCGTCGCGGAGCGCATTCATGCGATCCTAGCCGGCGCGGCCTAGCTTAACTGCCCAAGGGCTGCGCCGTTGATATCCCGAAGTGTCGAGGATGTAGGGGCGGACTGCCGTGTCCGCCCGGCCGCGTGTTACCTATCCCTCGGTAAGTTCAGCAGGCCCTGGTACGCGGCTTTCGCGCGGAAACCGAGATCAACTCCGCCGCGCCGGGGTGGACGCAGCGGTCCACCCCTACACCATGAACTGAGCCGGACCGCACCTGCGAAACACACTACTGAGTCACTTGTGCGCAGCGCAACGAGCCTCGCTCACCGCGCTCCGCATCGAGCAAGGGCTACGCGACCGTCATTTGGCAGACCTCCAGCAAGTCCTTCCGTAGCGCCTCGCTCGCTTCGGGTGGCAGCTTCTCGCCCTCCGAATCCACGACATAGAAAACATCGATCGCGCGATGGCCCTGCGTATCGATCAGCACGACCTCGATGTCGTAGTCGCGCTCGGAAATCTTGCCGGCCAGATCGTAGAGCAGCCCCAAGCGGTCCCGCGCGGTGACGTGCAAAATGGTCGCCCGCGAAGACGTCTGGTTGTCAACGCCCACGGCCGTCTTCACCCAGGCCTTCGGCGCGGACCGGAATGACCCTTGCCGGGCTCGGAGCAAATCGGGCACGTTGGCGCGGCCCTCGGCGACACGCCCGAGCATGCGGCCGAGGTGCTCGGCCTCGTCGGGTCCGGCGTCCAAGCGCCCTTCCGGGTCGTTGACGACGAAGGTGTCGAGCACCAGGCCCTGGTTGTTGGCGAAGGCCTCCGCCTTCTCGATGTTCAGCCCGTAGGCGGCGAAGGTGCCGCACAACGAGGCGAACAGGTGAGGCCGGTCGTGCGTCGTCACAGCGAACTCATACAGCGAGTGGCGGCGCTCGCCCCGCACGGCCGACTTCTTCTCCGCAAGCCGCCGCGAAAGTCGGTAGTGGGAATACACCTGCTCCGGCGCGTGCGTGCGGACGTAACGGTGCGGGAATCCCCTGAGGAATTCCCCAAGAGTCTCGCGCTCCTCGGACGACTCCGACAGTTTCAGGTACGGTTCCCACTCGCCGCTCTCGATGCGGTGATCCTCGACCTCGCGCGCAAGATCATTGAAGGCAGCGACGTAAAGCTGCCACAGCAGGTCCTTGCGCCACGGCGTCATCGCCGACGGGTTCACCGCGGAGATATCCGCCAGGGTTGTCAGCGTCAGGGCCTGGAGCCGCTCCGGGGTGTCGGCGATCTCCGCCAACTCCCGCGCCGTCGCCGGGTCGCTCAGATCGCGCGTTCTCATGTACTCCGACATCACGAGGTGATGCTTGATGAGATACGTGACCATTCCCTTCCCCGCCGCGTCGACGCCGATGCGGTCCATGGCCTGCTCGGCCAAGACGACGCTTCGCTCCGAGTGGCTGCCGCTGTGTTCTCCCTTGCCCACGTCGTGGAACAGCAGGGCGAGGTAGACGTGCTCGGGCCTCTCCAACTCCGAGAGCAGGCTCTTGAAACGGAGCGTCAGGGGATCCGCCGCCTCGTCCAGGGTGTGGAGCACCGCGATGGTCTGAAACGTGTGTTCATCGACCGTGTACCGATGGTAGAAATCTCGCACGACCAGGCAGTCGATAAGCTGCAATTCGGGGAAGACCAGGAACAGTACCCCAGTTTCATGCATCGCCGTTAGCGCCCTGTAGGCGTAGGGCAAGGCGAGAATCTTCGCGATCGGGATCCACAGATCGTCGCTGGAGCGTACAAAGGCGCCGATCGCCGTCAACGCCTGGCTGATGCGGCGCTCGGTCTCGAGCGCGGGCGGAACCCCGTGCCGCGCCAGGAACTCGAACAGGTCGAGAACTTGCGCCGGCTCTAGCTCCAAGCCGCGGCTGTGCCGCAAATACACCCGGCCCCGCGAAACGGCGAAGGTCGAGTTCGACAGCCGCGAAGAGCGGTCGCGGACCTGCGTCAACAACGAACGGCGTGAAACGGCCGCCTCGTCTAGCATCCGTACGGCGAGACGATGGAGGATGCGCGCATTGCGGAAGTACTGCCGCATCCACGCTTCGGTGCTCGGTATCCCGTTAAACGACTTGCCCAAGCTCGCCTGGGCGACCTGCTCCTGCAAGTCGAACGTCAGCTTGTTCTTGTCACGCCCGTTGATGTAGTGCAGGTGACAGCGCACGCCGAACAGAAAACGCTTTGCCGCCGCCAGAGAGCCTTGGAACTCGGATGCGAGGAACTCTTCGCTTTCCGGCACCCGGTCGGCCGACGCGTTGGCTAATTGCGAAATCCAGCAGGCGACGTGGAAGTCGCGCAGGGTCCCGGGCGCGTTCTTCACGTCGGGCTCGAGGTGATAGATGGTGCGGCCGAAACGGCGGTGACGCCCGTGCGCCAACGCGACCAGGTCCCTGAGCAATGAACCCTGCTCACGTTGAAAAAAGCGGGGCAGCTTCTCGTAGCCCAATTCGTCGAACAGACGCTGATCCCCTGCCAAATAGCGGGCATTGAGCAGGCTGATGAAGAGTTCGGTGTTGTCGGGGGTGAATTGCGTGCACTCCTTCACCGTCCGGACCGACTGCGACACACGCAGCCGGGCATCCCACAACTCGGTGAGTAAACCGCCAATGGCGCTCTCGTGAAGCTCGGCCTGCCCGCCGCGTCCCACGAGGATCAACAGGTCAATGTCGGAATGGGGGAACAACTGCGCGCGGCCGTACCCGCCCACGGCCACCGCCGCAACGCCTGAAGCGGGCCCGCCGTCGAAGTGCCGCTCGAAAGAGCGAGTAACGATCTCATCGACGGTGTCCGAGCGGGCTTGGACGGCGGACAATCCATCCTGGTCGTTGAGAAAACGCTCCTGGATGGCCTGCGCCTGTTCCATTCCTGCTGTGAGAAGCTCCGACATATCGCTCGGGTTGGCGGAACGCGGCGTTACAGCCGGAGGTCGGCCCTATCCGCCGTGGCCTTTGGCCTCGTCGACTTGAAGAAACATGCCAGTTTCACCGTAACATCGCGGCAAAACCAGTCCGCGATCTAATGGCTCCGATAAAAAGTTTTGATCGCAGGGAGAGAGGCGCGAGTGTAAACTCGCGCGCCCGCGGGCGCAGCCCGCGGTGGGACGCCGACAAGCGGCACCGGTTGAGCTATGGCAGCAAATCGACGCCGCTCGGCGGCTGCAGAGCGGTGAGTCAGCTTCAGCGCTGGTGCGCGAACTCGACGTCAAGCGCGCCAAGCTCTACGAGTGGGCCTCGCAGCTCGACCGCTACGGCAATGACGCCTTTCCCGGGCCCGGCCGGCGGCCCTCGAGCCAGCCGCGCGTCGAGCGCGGACAGCAAGACGAAGCCCGCACCGCAGCGCTCGAACGCAAAGTCGGCCGGCAGGCTTTGGAGATCGATTTTTTGCAGCAGGCCTTGCGGCGTGTCGAAGATCTTCGCCACGAAACTCT
>JAKZVK010000137.1:0-7745 GCA_047516085.1 Bryobacterales bacterium | reverse complement strand
TTCGTAATCAGCAGGTCAGCGGTTCGAGTCCGCTCGCCGGCTCCAATAAAATCAACAACTTACGGGGATTCGGAATCAGGCCAAATTAAATCGCGTCAACACAGCGTCAACACGGCGCGGCTGACAGGAACGGGGAGGCTGAGAGGAAGCGAAATCCCCGCGAGCACAAGTTCATCCGTCCGACTCCATGAGCCTCAACGAGCGCCGCGGGCCACGCCGGGGCCATGTCCCCTTGACGAGCCGACCGGTACGCCCGTCAGGTCGCCAGCGAACAGCCGGTCGAACGACAAGCGTGATCTCGTCGTTGAGCTTCGCGGACGGCTCGCCCTCGGGCACCCGAGGCCAAAGGGATCGCTCGCCGTCGACCGTGATTGGACGACGGAACGACGCCCCACGCCGCGTAGTCCTTGCGCGACGCGACGTTGCCCAGCAGCCGAACCTTCCACTCCGGCGGCTTCGGCATGAGTCTCTTAATCTGCGGGTTCGGGGTTCAAGTCCCTGGCGGCTCGCCAATAAAATCAACAACTTACGGGGATTCACGGAATGGGCGGTCGCGGCTGTATCGGCACTACATAGGCAACGGCCCAAGGGTCGGCACTGCCGAGAGACACGTCTCGCAAAAGGAGAGTGTTGGCCAACAGGGACGCCGACAGCAACTACCTGGCCGATTTGGGTGTCCGCCGAGGCGGCGGGGACGGGATACTGCAGCAGGGCGGCGGCGTCGCGGTACGCATCGTCCACCTCCTGCAGGCCTCGCTCGGCGAGCTGGGTGCGGTACTCCTCGAACACGCGTCACGCCCTGGCGCGGGCCGCGCGGTTCAGGCGGCTGCCGCGGCCGACCCGCGAGACCCCAGGTACTCGTCCAGGCTCGTCACGCCGTGGGCCTGCACGACCTGCTCCCACTCGTCGTCGTAGAAGCCATCGGGAAATTGCAGGTCGGACGACTCGAGGTCCAGCGCCCGTTGCCCCGCTCTGTCATCGCGGCCGAAGACGATGCGGAACTCGTAGCGCCGGCCGCGCAGGAAACGCACCACCCAGCGGTCCAGGTTCGTGACGTCGATGCGGGCCAACTCCTCCGGCTTGCAGATCCAGGTTGTGATCGATGTCGGCGGCCAGGTTCCTGGTGAACGTGGTGAACAGGATGCGGCCGCGTCCCGGCAGATTCCGGGCAAGCCACCCGCATGTGCGGGGATCGACCTGTCGAACGGTGCGCGGCCAGCGTCTCAACCCCGCGGGGCGGGGATCGACCCCCAGTTCGCACAGTGGGTGAACTGCGTCTCAACCCCGCGGGGCGGGGATCGACCACACGGACCCGAGCGCTGGGCTGCAGACTCGCACTTGACCCCGCGTGGGGCGGGCACCGACGACATCTTCCCAGGCTGTCAGCCACCTCACGTCGCGGATGGACCTCTGGAACTGGTCTCGGCGCGGCCGGTGCGTTCGCGTGTTCCGCGTCCGTGCGGGGCGTGCCTGGTCTTTGCGGCATAGCGGCGGATCCCCGCGCTGCGGGGTGTTGTGCGTGCTGCGGACCAGTGTCTGGCGGGTGCCGTGAATTCCCGCATGTTCGGGTCCGCGTCTCGGCTCGGGATGGGCAGTCTTTTCTCTGTGTCTGGTTGATGCCCGTGTGGCGGCGCCCCAGTCTGTTCGGTGGTCGATCCCCGTGCGACGATCGAGGTGCATCCCCGGCTCGGCGGGGCTCGCCGCTGGCTGCGCGCTCTCATCGGGCGATCCCCTGCGGAGCAGACCGTGCGTTGCTGCGACGACTTCGCGGCTTGACGCACCGACGTGGAGGTTCAGCCGGCAGTAGATGGCGTAGCTCATCGGGTGCCGTCCTCGTGGTCGTGTGCCCGGGGACTTGATCGTTTCCTGCCCGTGCCTGGTCTTCGTCGGGCCTCGAGCGGCTGAGCGCCCGGAGTCCGGGGGTGTTTCGACCGGGTCTTCCCGCTGGTCTTCGTCAGTGCGCCTTCGGGCGGCCTTCTTCCATGCCGACATCTCGATCACACGGTGTCTTGTGAGGTCTCGCGTGCGTGGCGGACTCTCACGATGGCCCCGTTCAGGATCGCTTTCCGCGCCGCGTGCCGTACCAGCATTCTGAGCTCGCCGGTGGTGTTCGTCACGTCGTTGATCAGGGCGTCGAACGTCGCTCTTCCGCCGGTGTTCGTGAGCCGCTTCGTGACTGTATTCGCAAGTTGATTCACGACCTTCGTGCTCGTCGGCATCAGGGATTCACCTCTTTGGGCAGTGTTGGTCCGGACGCTGCTGCTGTTGCTCGGGCATCCGCTGCTGTGCGCGTCTCGGTTGCGCGGCGATTGTCCGTACTTCAGTACGAGACCCAGATCTCGACCGGCTCTCCGGTTTCGCGCTCCTTCTTCTCCGCGAGTTCGATGAACTCCTTGTACGGAAGCCAGCGCTCGAGGAAGAGCTGGTGAATCTTCTCGCCGTCGGTGATGCCCCTCGCGTTAATGTCGCGCTTCGCGAAGGCCCAGACGTGCCGGCGCGCCGTCTTCTCGCGCTTCCGCAGGAGCGCTGCAGGGAACGGCTTCCAGTCGCCTCCGAAGTCCTCTTCGTCACCGTCGTCCGACTCGTCGGCTGAATTTTCGATGATCGTCTTTGGTTCGGGTTCTTTGTCGTCGCTTCTGTCTGTGACGCTGTTTTCAGGCGTCTCTGCGTCTTCCGCGACGAGATCGCTGAACTCGATCGTCACCGCGGCGGGCGTCTCCACCGGCAGGCCCTCGAGGATCCTCCGTCTGCGTTCGACGAGTTCGCTCTCCCAGCACTCCTCGAACAGGACCTGACTCGCTCCGATGTCGCGGATGTAGCCCTCGGAGTTGCTCTCGGCTTTGGTCTGGTTCTTCCAGCGGAGATATACGTCTACACCCATTGGGTTCCCGTCGTCGTTTGAGCGGTTCCGTGGGATGGTCTGCGCGCGTCGCCGCGTCCGCCGACGAGTGCCGCCGACATTCCGACCGCTTTCGTCGGTGTTCTGCAGGTCATCCCGGCGGGCTTACGCCGCTTCGAGCGTGACGACCTCGGCGATGTCCGCGAGAGGCATCCGCCTCTGCCGCGCGCGGTTGTTCAGGACTGCTATCTGTCGGTCCTGCCGTTGCTGGCTGCGTCTTGATGCGTAGGTCTTGTCGTACAGGCTGTATCCGGCTTTCCGGAACGTCCGGGTCACGATGTCGCGGAACATCGTTCTGCTTCCCGTCGCCAGGTCCCGGTGGTTCGGCACGATGATCGTGCACCGGCCGCCCGCGGCCTGCATCTTCCGGCACTGGGCGGCCACGGCCGCCATGGCGTCGTTCCAGTCGTCCTGCTCCATGTTCGAGATGTCGTTCTCGTTCGTCGAGTACTGTTCGGTCGCCGCCCCGAAGTACCGGGGGGTCCATGATGATGTACCCGGCATCGTCCTGGGGCAGATCCGCCAGCAGGTCGCACCGCTTGATTCGGTCTCTGTACCGCCCCCGCGGTGAGAGGTCGGCCATTCTGATGTCGAGCCTCAGGTCGCCCCCCCGGTTCCACTCGTTCTGGTTCAGCCAGACGGGAGTTCTTTGGCCTCGCGAGGAGGTTTGCATGAGTAGCGGCAGCGATGGCCGGGAAGAGCGCTCGTGACGGACCCCGAGAGTACACCCCGGAAGGCAATTGGACCGAATCAGCATACTTGTCTTCGGACACGCAACTGGAGGCATGCAGATGTTCGACGATGACAGGCTTTACCTCGCTGGCGATCAGGCTTTGCTCGTACTGGGCCGCCCCTCAACTCTCGCTCACTGGAGGAGCGAGGGTCGGGGGCCGGCGTTCATCAAGCTCGGCTCGCGCGTTGCCTACCGTGGCTGCGACCTGAATGAGTGGTTGGCCGCCCAGACCGTCCGGCCGACGGACGGCCAGCGAGCAGCGAACTGATGCACCGTGCACAACGGGTAACAGGACCTCGACGGCGCGATGTGCCTCAGCGTCTACGTGCCCCTGCTCCAGAGGGCTGCGGGGGCGGCGACCTTCTTCCGCAAGATGCGGGGCGCGGCCGTACCGTCCTCGGCCCTGATGGCCCCATGACCCAACGCTTCGTCGAGGCCGTCAAGAGCTTCGCGGCCCGTAGCGGGATCGAGATCGTGTCGTTCCGCTGCGGCGAACGCAAGGACGACCGTACCCTGCAGTACCGCCGCCACTGGGCCGGTGGCGAGGGTGTCCTCTACATCGGCAAGGCCCAGGAGAAGGCAAAGGTGGTACACACCGAAAGCCGCCAAGCGACGATCACGTCCGGACTGACGACGGAGCACACGATCGGCGGCCTCACGAACGGCACCGAGTACACAGTGCGGATAATCTCGACCAGGTACCCAATCGCCGACGGCCCACCGTCAGAGACCGCGACAGGAACGCCGAGAGCCGGCGCCGGCGGCGGCAGTCGCGGCGGCGGCGGAACGCCAACACCAACGCCGGAACCGCAGACGCAGCAGTCGCAGACGCCGCTCACGGCGAGCTTCGTGTCGGTGCCAGCAACGCATGACGAAGAGACCCCGTTCTGGCTGGAACTCAGCTTCGACGCACCCATAGTGCAGGGCTCGAAGCCGCAGCTCCGGGAGCTGCTCGACGTGACCGGAGGTTCCGAGACAAGATTCCGGCGGAAGGACGGTCAACTCGACCGCTGGCAGATCCGGATCGATCCGTCCTCACCGAACGCGGTGACGGTGACGCTCGCGCCATCCCCGCCCTGCGGACAGACGGGCGCAGTATGCACAGAGGACGGACGCACGTTCACGACCGGCCTCGCGACGCAGATCCACGGCCCCGCAAGCGGCAACAACTGGTCGGACGACTCGGCCGGAACCGCAGTCACACCGGTTCCCGCGGTGCCACTGGCGGGCGTCGGCATCCTCGGTCTGTTGCTGGCGCTGCTCGGCTCGCGCGCCGCACGACCCGGCTGCCGCCGAACGCTTTCCGGTCGGTGATACGCCCCGAACACCGGCCCACGCAGGACCGAGCCGAGGAGCTTGTGCAAGAAACTGGCAATCTCGATGACGATCGAGACCCGCCAACAAGACGGGCACCGACCCCAACATCAGAGGCCACACGTGGGACAATACCGCCGCATGACGACGGCAACCCAACTCGAAGACCTCAAGCCAAGCCGAACCATCGACAGGATCGACGGAATCGCACCCAGCGAGTGCGTCACCCCGCTCACCCTAAAGGGGTTCGGAACGGATGCCATCAAGACGACGTACAAGAGAACCACTGGGAACCCGGGTTCGTTTTTTCCCGCACGAGGTTCATCACAGATGGAAGCAAGAAAACCATCCCGCCAAGGCGTTAACGCCAGAACTGCAGACACCAAGCTCAAGAGAGCAAAACCCCGGCGGGTGCGCCTCCGGTGCCTCGCGGCCCAAGCCGCATGCGGGATCCTCGTGACCATCACCACGCTGCTAGCGCTGCCAGCCGCGGCACAGGCGCAAACGAAGGTCCCGTCAGACTGGAGTCTCATCCCCGCCGGGCTCGGCCCCGGCGACAGCTTTCGACTCATCTTCGGCAGCTCCACCGAGCGCAACGGTACCACCACCGACATCCCAACCTATAACACTTGGATCCAAAACGTGGCCGCCAGCGGCCACACCGCTATCCGGGCGTACAGCTCGGGCTTCAGGGTGGTCGGAAGCACGGCCGCCGTCGATGCCCGCGACAACACTGGAACCACCTACACCAGTAGCGACAAGGGCGTCCCCATCTACTGACTCGGGGGCCAAAAGGTCGCCGACGAATACGAGGATTTTTACGACGGCTCGTGGAACGACGAGACGAACCCGAAGGATGAATCGGGATCCGCCCGGAACCTGTCCGCCACCAACAACTATCCGATGACAGGGAGCACGCATGCCGGCACGAAGAACTCCGGCTTTGTTCTAGGTTCCAATCAGGTGATCTTGGGTACACCGAATTCCTCGATTTCAGGATACGGTCCGTTGTCGAGCGGCACTGCCACAGCGAAAACCAACACCCGGCCATTCTACGGGCTCTCGGGAGTCTTCACCGTCAAAACACCGCCCGCCCTCTCGATCGCCGACGCAAGCGCCGCCGAAAACGCTGGCCACTTCCTGTTCGACGTCACGCTTTCGCGAGCCTTGCGGAACACAGTGAAGGTCGATTTCGAGACGATCTCGGGAGGCACCGCCACCGAAGGCCTCGACTACCATGCTCGTCGCACCTACACCCACGTCATTCTGGCGGGAGACAGAACAGCGCAGATGGGCTTCGCGCTCATCGAGGACACCGTCAACGACGCCGACGAGACGGTGAATGTCAGGCTCAGCAACGCACGCGAGGTCGATGCGTACGGCGACAAAATACGGGACCTCGACATCACTAGGGCCGAGGCGACGGGAACGATCACCGCGCCGACGACCACCACGACCAACGTGTCGAATCTGAACATTCGGATCCAAGACGCGACCGCGGACGAGGACGACGGGTATCTCGTATTCAGAGTCAGGCTCTCGCGGAAGTACACCGACTACGTGTGCTACGACTTCGAGACCGTCTCAGGCGGCACCGCCACGGAAGGGCTGGATTACAGCAAGCGCCCGAAGGTCGGGCAATGGGTGGATATCGGAAAACGGGTGGACGACCCCTTCGTCTACATCATCGACGACTCGGTGAACGACAACGGCGAGACCGTGAAGGTCAAGATCAGCAATGCACGACTGTGCGATGACGCATCGCAGACGGTCTCCCATCACGAGAGCCGAGGCGACGGGAACGATCAGGAACACCGAGCCCGCGAACGGCGACAGCGACCGGTCGGAAGAATCGGTCGGAGCCGCAGTCACGCCAGTTCCTGCGTTGCCGCTCGCGGGCGCGGGCATCCTCGGTCTGTTGCTGGCACTGCTCGGCTCGCGTGCGGCGGTGAACGACCGTCGCCAGCTCGACGCCTCGAGATGAAGATGACCCGCCACCAGGAGGTCAACACGACCGGAGCCAGCGCATAAAACCGTGAGGTCATCCGACCACTTCACGCCGAAGGACGCGTTCGGGACCGGACACCCCCGGCGATCACCCGAAGTGATCCGCCGACAAGACGTCCGACCAGACGGCCGCCACCGCCGACACCACACCGGCCGAGGCGAAACAGCGCAGACCCTCATACCGAAGATTTGCATTGAACCGACGAGTCGGCGCGAGAGAGATCCTGCGCTCGGCAGTCTGCACGTACGGGGAGCGACAGACACCCCAAAGGGCGATTCAACCCGACACCAGACGACGAGCAACCGAGTCGAGATGTGGTACTCAACGTGGTACCGAAGCAAAGCACGTAGACAGCCCGTTTTTTTTCAACAGTTTACAGACCGCCCCGCAGAAGCGGGGAGAAGCCTCGACCGCGGGAACCCGAACGACACCACCCCGCCCGGAGCCGGAAACGACGCCCCTGCCGTCCACGAGACCCTCAACGGGAGCTTGTCTGGACACGATCGCCACTCCTTGAACGAACGACGATGAAGCGCCACCACGCCAGCGCGCGGCAGCAACCAGTCGGACTCACGTTTCGCCGTTTCGTCGACTAGCGAAAACCCGATTTTCGCGCAATAATACGCCGCAACACCTAAGCCGTCAAGGCACGCGAGCCAAGACCGCCCCGAGATCGGCGACAAAACGCCGATGACCAGCTGCCCAGAAGGCAGCCAGCCAGCCCAGGGCCAATCCCGAGCCCAGGGCACAACCAGAGGAGCACAAGAGCATGAAGAGAGTCCTGACCGTAC
>JAKZVK010000136.1:0-3319 GCA_047516085.1 Bryobacterales bacterium | reverse complement strand
TGGCTGGCTCCCTGGGATAATCACCCCAACGCCCGCGCGCACCGCTTGATCGCCGACGAACTGTACTCGCGGATGCGGCGGCATGTACCGGGTGCCGGGAAGTCACGAGCCACCGGCGCCGGACCGTGAGGCCCTGCCGCTCCCTGGCTGCCGCGGCTCAGGTTGTGGGATTCGTGGACGCGTAATCGTTCAGTGGATTCCAGCGGCAGGTGGGTTGTAGCTGCCTTCGATCGGCACGTCCACGCCAGCCTCGGGAACCTCCTTACCGAGCGCCCAGTACATTCCGTTGACTACCAGCCGCCGGACTGATTCCAGGCAGAAGTCGTCCGGGTGGCCCAGAGTCGTGAAAAATACGCGCGCGCCGCGGTAGGTCTTGGTCCACGCGACGGGCTGGGGACCGTGATCGACGCCCTTGCTGGGATTGACGGTTCGTCCGATGAGTAGAGGCGTTGAATCGCCGTGGAGCGGATCGACCACGTACAGCCAGGAAGGCGCGTGGAACTCCGGGTCTACACCTCGCAGGATCGGGTGGGACATCCGGCCGCGAGCGACGGAGACATCGGTGCTCGACGCGTGGCCGTGATGCCGAATCCACTTTTGGCCGAAGACATCGATCCCAAAGCCGTCATTGAGTCGCTCGTACTTATGGCCTTCGCCGTACATGAAAGCGTGCGTAGTCGTACGGAGGCCGACCAACGGTTTGCCCGAGTTGACGAAGTCGAGCAGCAGCTTGAGTTGGTCGTCGGGCAACTGGCGGAAACGGACGTAGATTACAGCCAAATCGGCGTCCTCGAGCGCCTCGAGTCCCTCGATGTTGTTCTGTGTTTGGGGAGTCGGTCGGGCGTAGGCGATGCTGGTCCTCATGCCGTGCCGAGCTTCAAGGACCTTGGCGATCATCGGCATGGAGTACTCGGAGCGGTACTCGTCGTCCCCGGTGACAAAGACCACATGCGGTTGCCCGGCGACCAGATTCGGAGGGAGGCTCAGAGCCAGCCAAACCAGCGGCGGGAGCACGGTTGCGAACTGGATCATCTTTGCGGGCTGCATTGACAGCTTCATTCCGAGAACGCAGAGACCCAAGCGCCATTCATCATAGGCAATCGCTAGGCAATCGGTCTCAGCAGTAGCACTCGGGGCCACTGCTTCCAGGCCCTTCACGTCTTGCAGGCATGCCCATGTTGCCCGCCCGAAGGCGCGTGCCAGCCCAAAGCAGGGCCGCTCCCCGGCGGAACGGCGGCGTGATCCTAAAACATTTTCACCCAAGAATGTTACAATTACACCAACCAAAACACCGACCTGAACTCGAACTCGCCCCTGCCGCGTGTAAAGCTTGGGCGACGAAGCGCCGATGAAGTTCCGCGACACGACGAGACCCGCTTGCTGCAAGCCTCGCAGGGCCAGCCTCGGGCGTACGGGGAAGCCCTGCCGGATGATACCAGTGGGCAGTCGTAGTTCCTACTAACCGAACCGATGCTCTGCATTCACTGCGGTCATTGGAGCGACCCGGCGGACACCCGTTGTTCCCATTGTGGGCGCCGCGTTGAGCGTTCGCGCCCGGACACGTGGCAGCGCTCAGGCCTGGAGCCGGGCCGGCGGGCGGCGGCGGCGGCCGGAGAAGCCTCGGCGGAGATGCCTCCCCCGGAACCACAGTGGAAGAAGCAGCTTGACCTCAAGCTCGAAACCTACCGCAGCCGGCAGAAGGCCGGTGCGGATGGATCGGTCCAGGCCGAGGCGGCGCGGGGCCTAGCTCCCCTGCTGGAGCCGTCGAACAAGCCGAGCATCCTCTCTTTCGATCCTGGTAAACGTGACTCGGTGGCGGTTGAAGCTCCGCTTCCGAGTCCCGATACCGGCGCGGGCGCCGGCTGGCGGGCGGCATTGGAACGAGCCTCCCCGGTCCCAAAACTGCCGCCTCTGCACCGCCCGCCCGAGCCTGTGGAGGCGCTACCGGAACGGCTGACGTCGCGCGAGACCGCGCGGGTTGAATCCTCCGAGACCGGGTTGGAGGACGACGACGCCTACCCACGCGCCGCGCCGATTCGGCTCCGTGCCATGGCCGGTCTTCTCGACCTGACGCTGGTGCTGATCGCACTCGGTATCTTTGTGGGGGTGCTTCACGCCTTGGGCGGCACGGTCGCTCCCGACGAGGAAGGGCTTCGCTCGCTTCTATTCGCCTTCTTCGGCATCCTCACGTTCTACTGGATTTTCTACCTCCGCTACATTGGCGAGACAGCCGGGATGCACTGGCTGGGCCTACGCGTGCTCGACTTTAACGCCGAGCTGCCCGACGACCGACAGCGCTGGGCGCGCGCACTGGGTACCATCCTCAGCACGGCGGCTCTCGGGCTGGGCTTTGTCTGGGCGATGGCCGATGAAGAGCACCTGACCTGGCACGACCGGCTGTCGAAGACGTTCGTGACACGGGCGCGGCCGGCGCGCCGGCCCACCGAAGCGTCCAGCCGAACCCTGCACCAGGAGCGGCCCGCCCTGACGAAGGCCGCCCACCGGGCCTAAGACCTAGTCCAGCCTAGCCCGCGACACAATTCCGATCACGGTCAGCATGCGGCCGGCCTGTGTCCCCTCGCGGCGGTAGGAGTAGAACTGATGGGCCTCGCAGGCGGTACACAGCCCCGCGCCCCAGACTTTCGATGTGTTGACCCCGGCCTCGATCAGTTGCAGGCGATTGGCTTTGGGGAGGTCGAGGTGGGGCTTGCCGTGGATCTGGACCGCCGAGTTGACGAACTGATCGGCGACCTCGGAGCCTACCTCGTAGCAGCAAGGCCCGATGCCGGGACCCATCACGACCTCCAACTCGCCGGGCGGCGAGCCGAACTCCTCCTTCATCCGCTTGACCGCGCGGGCGGCGATCCCCTTGACGGTTCCACGCCAGCCGGCATGAACCGCGGCGACGGCGCGCCGCGCCCGATCCACATATAACAGCGGCAGGCAGTCGGCCGTGCGCACGCCGAGCAGATGCCCGGCCCCGCTCGTCAGCAAGCCGTCGGCTTCGGGGCGCGCCGAATGTGGGATCGAAGCGGCTTCAGATTTCACCAAGTGCAGACGGTCGGAGTGAACCTGGCGGACGGTTGCCAGCCTCATGGGGCCGGCGCTCAATGACGGTGGCAGTTCATCCGCCCCAGTGTCGGCGGAGAAGTTGCCGGTGTCTCGGGTGGTGAAGGCATGGACGAGCCATGGGACCTCGTCCCATGGCTGGAACCTCAGCAGTCCCCGCGACTCGCCTTCACCGATGTGGAACGGCATGAGTTAGCACACCGCCGCGCGGCCCGCCGGTCAAGGCTTGATGAACCACGGGAAATCGGGG
>JAKZVK010000135.1:0-2865 GCA_047516085.1 Bryobacterales bacterium | reverse complement strand
TCGATGGAAGCGGTTCGCTCCAGGTCCTCCGCCAGGGAGCGCAGGCGATCTTCACGCCGAGCAACGAGAATCAGGTTGACGCCGTCCGCGGCCAGCCGCTTGGCGAACGCCGCGCCGAGACCCGAGGAAGCGCCCGTGATCAAGGCCCAGGGGCCGTACTTCTGCTTCAAGTTGGTCATGCCACCGCCTCCCGCGGTTCGGCGGTGAACTCCGCCCTGTTGGCTCGAATGAAATCTCGGAGGGACTGTGGCGCTTGGCCACCGATCGTCTCGACGACATCGGTCTGGGCGCTGAAGACGCCGTTTTGATGGTCCTTGGCCACGGCGGCCAGGTGGTTTGCGAGGAACTCGGGGAATTCGGGCTTCCCGATTAAAGCTTCGCGCCACTGCTCGACGGGAAGGTCCACGTAGGCGACGGACTTGCCGAGCTCGGTGGAGAAGATCTCCGCCATCTCGGCCAGCTTCATGTTCTTCGGTCCGGTGACGACATGGCGTTGACCGACGTGAGGCTTCGGATCTTCGAGAATGCCTACCACCACGCGGGCAATGTCCTCGGCCGCCACGGGCGCGTGCCGGCCCTCGCCGAAGGGCAGGTACATCCGGCCCTCCTCGGCGATGCTTTGCCCCGTGAAGAGATAGAGGTCCTCAGCAAAGAAGCCCGGGTTCACGTGCGACGCGCCGACGCCGGCCCAGTCGAAGACGCGCTCGGCAAGCCAGTGCTGCCGGGAGAGTGGGCTCGGCGCGTGCTCGCGTGCGCTGATCTGCGACATGTTGACGACTGCCTCGACACCTTCGTCGCGGGCCGCAACGGCCACGTTCGTTGTCGCTTCCAACAACTGATCGAAGGGCGGGTAGACGAAATAGAGGCGCTTAACGCCCTTCATGGCGGCGCGGACGGAAGCGAGATCGAGCAAGTCGCCTTGGACCACCTCCGCGCCGAGCGACCCCAGCCTCTGCGAGCGACCATCGATGCTGTGCACCAGGGCCCGCACCGGGTATCCGCGTTCGAGTAGCTGTTCGACGACGGGCATAGCCGTCTTGCCGGTGGATCCTGTAACCAGGATCAGCGGCTTATTCGTGGCATTCTGCGTCTGGGACATGATTGGCTCCTCGTTTCTCTCTTCTCTGAGTCTTAAAGTGTATGTACACCTATTGGGCGTAAGAAGAACCTAGCCTGCTCCTTTGACCACCGATACGGTGGAGGAAAGCTCGTCAAGCAGGCCTTCAAAACCTCGTCGGCCGAGGCCTTCGATCACCTTTTGCTGGGTCCGCCGCCATCTGGGCAGCGCATCCCCTAACACTCGTCGGCCCTCGGCCGTCAACTCGACGGCGCGGGTGCGGCGGTCCTTGCCGGGCTGGATCTTCACCCAATCCCGTTTCTCCAGCGGGCCGAGGTCGCGGCTCAACGTGGTGCGGTCCATGACCAGCCGATCCGCCAGATTACTGATGTTGATGGGACCCCGATGGGCAACGAGCGTCAGGATGGTGAACTGGGTGGCACGAAGCCCGAGAGGCTGGAAGGCCCCGTCGAACAACTGCGTCACGGCTCGCGCCGCCTTGCGGAGATTGAAGCACGCGCACTGCCCGCATCCGCTCAGATCCAGTTGCTTGCCGTCGGCCTTCATTGATTAGGAGTATATACACGTATCGGATCCATGTCAAGAGTTTTTTTCGCAGGTGGCAGCCGCGTTCGGTCCCGAGCACCGAGAACGAGGATACGTCGCAGGCGCGGATCACTTCGCTCGGCTCTGCGATAGAATCAGAACAGCGTGAGTGCACCGACCAAACCGAGGACCGACTCGGGCCAGGCCGCGGGCGAGCAGCGGGTATTGCGTCGCCGTCCCGAGCCCGAGGTCGTCGCTGAAGTCCTCGACTCCTGGGTGAAGATGGACGCCGACGAACAGCGAGAGACCTTCGCCTACCTGCGCCAAGCCCTCGACGAAGAGCGCCCTTCGGGCGCGAAGCTCTTCCCTTCCTCGTGATCATTCTGCTCGACGCCGGCCCCCTAGGCATGGTCACCAATCCGAAGGGTTCTCCCGAAACGGAGGCATGTAAGAACCGGTTTCAGGATCTCGTTTATCGGGGTCGGGAGTTTATCATTCCTGAGATCGCTGACTATGAAGTCCGTCGTGAACTCATACGTGCAAACAAATGGCTCGGGTTCGCCCGCCTGGAAACTTTGAGGGAGCTTGTGGGATACGCGCCGATTACCACCGCGGCGATGCAGAAGGCCGCCGAGTTCTGGGCGAGCGCTCGGCGAGAAGGACGCCCTACGGCCGCCGATGCCTCTCTGGACGCGGATGTGATTCTGGCAGCCCAAGCCTTTGTGCTCTCGGAGCAGACCGAAGATACGGTCGTCGCGACGACTAACACCCGTCACCTCGAGAGATTCACTCCCACCAAGACCTGGCGAGAGATCAGGTAACCGGTCAGCAACGCAGAAACCACTTCTCTTCAAGCCCTCCCTCCCTTGTCCCCACTGGCCCACCGTGCTACTCTCACGTTTACGCTGGAGGGCGAGAATCGAGCCGTGGAAGCACTGGGAATGATCGAAACCAAGGGACTCACTGGCGCCATCGAGGCGGCGGACGCTATGGTCAAGTCCGCCACCGTGGTCCTCGAAGGCACGGAGTATATCGGCGCCGGCTACGTGCTGATCACCGTGCGCGGGGACGTCGGTGCGGTGAAAGCGGCCACCGACGCCGGGGCTGCGGCCGCGCGGCGTGTCGGCGAGTTGGTCGGCGTCCACGTCATCCCGCAACCGCACGAGGAAGCCGACGAGAAGATCCTGCCCAAGAACGCCTCCGGCAAAGCGAAGAAGTAGCTCGCTACGCCGATGCTCGAAGACAAAGACCTGCGCTCGGTT
>JAKZVK010000134.1:0-2969 GCA_047516085.1 Bryobacterales bacterium | reverse complement strand
AGCTGAATGATATCGTCGTCCAGGCGGGCCGCACCCTCGCCCTCCGCTTTAAGGAGAAGGGCCAATACCTGTGCTCCTTCATGGGGCCCGACTCTGTGTTCATCGACATCATGGCCAACGTCGGGATCATCTTCTACGCCGCGCTCGAGACCGGTGATCCGCAACTGATGGGGGTGGCCATGCAGCACTGCCTGACGACCCGCCGTGTACTCATCCGCGGCGACGGTAGTTCCTCGCACGAAGGCATGTTCGATCTCGAAACGGGCGAGTTTCTGCGCCAGACGACGCAGCAAGGCTTTCGTGGCGACTCCTGCTGGGCGCGCGGATTGGCTTGGGCGATCTACGGCTTCACGTCGTCGTACAAGCTGGTTCACGACGCGCGTTTTCTGAGAACCGCCGAGGCTTGCGCCGACTTCTACATCCGCGAGACGCCTGCCAACGGCGTGCCGCTCTTCGACTACGACACTCCGGCCGACCACCCTCAGCACCTCGACAGCTCGACCGCGGCGATCACGGCGGCCGGCCTGCTGCGCCTGGCTAAGCTGACCGCCGACGCGGGCAAGGCCGTGCTTTACGCCGAGACCGCGCGGCATATGCTATTGACGCTCTCGCAGGAGCCCTTCCTTGCCGCCGGCAAGCCCGAGTGGGAGGGTATTCTGACCGAAGGCGTGTATCATCTGCACAAGGGCCTCGGCGTCAACGAGTCGGTCATGTGGGGCGAGTACTTCTACGTCGAGGCGCTCGACCGCGCGCTCTCGGACGGCTGACGCGCGCGCGGGCCTCGTCCTGAAAATCACTGGGTCTGCGTCAGTTTGTAGGGGCGTCCGCCCACGCTCTACGAGCAATGCGTCAGTTTGTAGGGGCGGACCGCTGCGTCCGCCCACGCTCTACGAGCAAAGAGAGGGGAAGCAAACACATGTGGCTGCGACTCGGAATCCTAATGACCACCGGCGCGGTTCTTTTCGCGCAACAGCACTCGAACTACGACCTTCACCGTGCCGCCTCAGCCATCGTCATCGACGGCAAGCTCGATGAAGAGGCCTGGAAGAAAGCTCCGTCCGTTGGCGACTTCCACTTCCTGCCGCCCGTGCCCGCCGACAGGCAACAGACGGTCGCAAAGATGGTCTGGGACGACGAGAACCTCTACGTCGGCTACTACTGCATCGACAAGAGCATCTCGGCCTACGTCACCGAGCGCCACGGTCCGGTCTCGCGGGACGACTGCGTCGAGATCTTCCTCAGTCCCAACCCCGCTACGGTGCGCAACTACTACACCTTCGAAATCAACGCCATCGGCACCATGCTCAACCGTTGCAAGACCGACTGGTGGACGGGTCCGCCGACGTGGGAACCCGAAGGAGTGCGCTATCGAGCCACGTGGCAAGGCCATCCGAAGAAAGTTCCCTCACCCGACGACGACCACTGGATTCTGGAGCTGGCCATCCCGTTCCGCAACCTTGCGAAGGACGCCGTCCACACGCCGCCCCGCGACGGCGATCGCTGGCGCCTCAACTTGAACCGTCTCGAAGGCCTACCGAATACCCAACCACCTCAGCGAGGTCAGCGTAGAGGCCTCAGTCTCTGGTCGCCGCTGCCACCTGACGTGCGCCGCTCTTTCCACTCGCCAGACTGGTTCGGCTGGGTTCGTTTCGTCGAGTGAGGTCAATGGCTTCGAAGCGTCCTACTACCCAAGGCGCACCGCCGGCCAAACCGAAAACAGCGCTTAGTTTTCTCGGAAAGGAGGCGCAGCAGACCTGTGCGCTTCCGTAAAGACCGTCGAGCGCCGGCCCCTTTAGGGCTTAAAAGGCTGGCGTCGCAGCCAGCCGGGCGCGGGCCCCAGCGTTCTCCACTAGCGCTTGAGCCTCCAGAAAACGCCCTTCGGTCAGTAGCTCGGCGGCTTCCTCAACACTCTTCCACAAGCTGGGATCGAGCTTCAGTCGCTGCAACCGCGCGATCTCAGCCCACAGCGTGTGCTCTGTCATGTTGGACCACGAAACCCATGTCCATTATAACCTGACCCCGCAATAGCCAACACGGCAAATTCGTCGACAAGATGCGGAGGTCATTCCCCCGAGCCGCCGAAAACGTTCTCGTGCTCATAGACGACCTTGCCGCCGACGATCGTGGCCAACGCTTCGATGTCCTTGATCTCGTCGACCGGACAGGTGAGGTAGTCCTTGGAGATCACCGCCAGATCGGCGAACTTGCCAGGCTCGATCGAGCCCTTAACTTCCTCATCAAAAGTGAGATACGCGCCATTCCAGGTCCACATCTTGAGGGCCTGCTCGCGGCTGATGCGCTCCTCGGGACTGAACACGGTGCCGTCAGTCGTCTTGCGGGTGATGACCATCCACATGCCGAAGAAGGGGTGGTAGGGGTTGATGGCCGTGCGGGCGTCGAACTTGATCATGTGGTCCGAGCCGCCCCCGACGATGAGCCCGGCGTCGTGCAGCGACTTGTAGGGTTGGAAGGTCTTCATGCGCTCGGGGCCGAGCACTTCGGAGATTGCCGGGCCGTCGAAGTGGTACCAGGCCGGCTGCAGGTCGAGCAAGACGCCCAGGCGCTTGGTCTTGGCGATGGATTCCGCGTTGTGGAAGTTCGAGTGGGTTAGCGAGAAGCGCCGGTCGCGAATGGGCGACTCGCGGTCGATCTCCTCGTAGACGTCGAGCAGCACGTCGGTCGAGGCCCCTCCCGTCGTGTGCGCGGTCATTTGCCAACCCAGCCGATGGCCCAGCTTCATGATTGCCAGTATCCTCTCGCGAGGAATCCGCAGCACGCCGCGATAGTCCGGATCGTCGAAGCCATACACCTCGGTGTGGGCTCCGTAGGGAGCCCGCAGGTAGGCCGTGCCGATCAGGATGCCGCCGTCGAGCAGGAGCTTCAATGCCCCGATGCGCACGTAATCGTCTCCGAAACCGGTCGTGAGCCCTAGATTGATCACGTCCTCCCGCACCTCCTCAAAGGGCCTC
>JAKZVK010000133.1:0-9353 GCA_047516085.1 Bryobacterales bacterium | reverse complement strand
GTGATGGCGATCGATAAGAATTCGGGCAAGGTTCTCTGGGAGCAGACCGCCGCCGAGCAAACGCCGCACGAGGGTTACCACCAACAGTACGGTAGCTTCGCGTCGAACTCGCCGGTGACCGACGGCGAGACACTGTACGTGAACTTTGGCTCACGAGGCGTCTACGCCTATGACCTGTCGGGCAACCTCAAGTGGAAAAAGGACCTGGGGAAACTCGAAATGCGGCTGGGCTTCGGCGAAGGCATCGCCCCGCTGCTCCACGGGAACTACCTGGTGATCCAGAACGACCACGAGGGGCAGTCGTACATCGTCGTTCTTGACAAACGAAACGGCAAGGAACTTTGGCGGGCCGAGCGCGAGGAGCGCAGCAGTTGGCCGCAGCCGATCGTCGTGCAGTACGGCGGTCGCGAACAGCTCGTCACGAGCTCGACGCGTGTCCGGGCCTACGACCTCGCGACGGGCGATCTGGTCTGGGAAGCCGGCGGACTCGGCGGCAACGCCATCCCAGCCGTGGTGAACGTCGACAACGAGATGGTGATCGCGATGACCGGCTGGCGTGACGCCAACGCCCTGGCCATCAAGCTCGGCGGCAAGGGCGACCTCACCGACAATCCCGACTACATCAAGTGGACCAACCAGAAGGGCAATTCCTACACCGCCTCGCCGGTCCTGCACGACGGGATTCTCTACTTCGTGACCGACCGGGGCATGGTGAGCGCCGTGGACGCCCGAACGGGCGAGAAGTTCTACCATCAGCAGAGGCTGCCTGAGAGCTATACGTTCAAGGCCTCCCCTGTGGCGGCGAGCGGCAAACTATATCTGGCCAGCGAAGAGGGTGACGTCATCGTCCTCAAGCTCGGCAAGACTTACGAAGTCCTCACGACAAACAAGATGGGGGATGAGATGTTCGTCTCCTCACCGGTGATCGTGGGCGGCGACCTGTTCCTAAGGAGTCAGGACGAGCTGTTCTGCATCAGCCAGAATTGACGAGTCGGCGGGCGGCGCGATGGGCCGCAGCGACGGGCGAATCGATAAGTAGGGGCACAGCATGCTGTGCCCGTCTTCGGGGCAAGTCGTCCGTTCAACGCCGCCGGGCACGGCGTGCCGTGCCCCATTTCAGGTCGTACGACATCATTGCGCGGCGCTCGCCAGGTAGTCCGCCAATGCGTCCACGTTGTTGGCGAAGGTCGTCGAGCTGATCATTCGCTCAAGGGGCGGCTTCGCGCCGGGGAAGACTTCAAGGGTTTCGTTTTCGGGAAGCGACAGGGTGCGGTCGCCGACCGTAACGACCATGTCTTCGGCGGCGAACAGTTGAACGATCCGCTCGGCTTTACCCACGCTGCCCTCTTCGACCCACGCGCCTCGTTCGTCCAAGGTGTTGATCGCCTGGCTTGCTCGGCGGGCCAGGTCTTCAAGGCTCGGCTTGGGCTCGGATGGAAGGTCAACGTCCCAAGGCGAGAGTCCCTCGAGCCGGTCGGGGCGGCGCAGCGTCGGAGGATCAGCGTGGCTGACGCGCTCGTACTCCCGCGCAATCGTCTCGAACTCCTCTCCACGCGTCAGGACGCCGTAGTGTCGAATGACCGACTCGTCGCTGTAGCTGACCTCGTAGCCACTGAGCAGGTTTGTCGATTCACCGCGGACCCGAGCACGCGTCCCTTTGGTGATGTAGAGCGGCCGGTTGGTTTTCAGCTCGTAGAACCGCGCCATGCAGACCGACCCCGCCGGACACGCCCGGGCGCGATAGGCCGAGGGGTTTTCGACCTCCGGTAGTTCGGACTTGCGGTAATAGTCCAGTGCCCGCGGAATCGGCTCGAGGTATTTCTTGTCGCCGGTCTCGCGATAGAGCAGCAGCAGCGTCTTGAGGACGCCTTGCGATTCGCCACCGGTGATCGACGGAGGCTCGAAGATGCGAGCCCAGGCCGGATGCATGTCGCGGTCATACTGCTGCGCCCACCCGGGCTGGGGATCGGGCATCTGAGCCAAGAGGATGAAGTTGGCCCCCTTCTCGGCCGCGGCCTGGTAGCGCGGGTCGTCGTAGATGCGCGAGGCCTCGAGCATGGCGTCGATCATGTCGGAATTTGAGTTGTCGTTGAAGGTGTAGTGGCTGCGGTAATCGGGACCGGGCCATGTGCGCGACCACGACTCGGGATAGCTTGCCTGCTTGACCGGAAACTCCGCCGGGTCGGGGGGGCCGCGAAAGCGCTGCGGCCAGGCGCCGTTGGGATACTGCGCCTTGATGAGGCTGTCGAGCGCGAACAACGTCGCCTCGTGTACTTGCTCGTCTTTGAAATCCAACTCGCGGTCGACACGCATCAGTAGGCGCAAGGCGGCCTGGGTCACGTTGTCGTCGAGGGTGGTGGCGGCCCGCCGGACGCCCGCGCCATCCGGCTGGTCCTGGCCACAGTTACCCTCGGCGCGATAGGGATAGAGTTTCCTTTTTTCGGGATCGAATTCGATGATGTAGTCCCAGCCGCCCGAGCAGAGCTGGCCTTTGACTAGGGCGTGTGCCGCGTCGCGGGCCGCGTCAAGATAGAATCGATCGCCGGTCGCTTCGTAGGCGGAGAGATACGCCATGCCGACGCGCGGCGTGCCGGCGCGCTGCACGGTCACTTGCGTGAGTCCCTCGGCGGATTCGGAACGGCCGTAACTGAGGTCTTCGCTATAGCGGAAGTGATAGCCGCCTTCGGTTGAGACTTTGCCGCGGTAGAAGTCTGCCGCTTTGCGCAGGGAAGCCCGCGCCTGGTCAGCGGAGACCGAGGTGTCGGGTTGGGGTTGGGCGCAGGACGAAGCCCCGAGAAGTAAGCATGCCGCTACTGCTATGGCGCCGAGAAAGGCTTGGGCCCGTGGCGACGTCGCCGGCTCAGGAGGCTCGCGGTCCGGTTTGTGAGCATCGGAATTGCTGATCGGCATCGGTGTAGCTCCTTCAGATTGGCTCGCCCGCCCAAGTATGAAGTCCTTTCGGTTGGCCGTCAACCGTCGCACCGAACTCGCAGCCTGATGATAGACAATTCAAGCTCGGCTGAAAGTGCATGACGATTCAAAGTTGCCGGGAATGGCCGATATGCTCTCTGAGAAAGCTTGAAGGAGAAACGCTTGCACGTGGAAGACAAGAAGCGGGCCGACGGCCGTGAGATGTGTTCGGAACTGGTCGAGGTCTCGTTTCACGATCAGACCGGCAACGTCGTTTGTGAGAAGGGTTTGCTAGAGGACTTGAGCAAGGAGGGCTTGTGCTTCAGCCTGGCGATTCCGATGACTGTCGGCTTGGAGATGGAGTTCCATTGCGATGGATTTAGCGGAAAGGCGCATGTATGCTATTGCAACTTGGGGGAGTACGGCTACTTGGTAGGGGCCGAGTTTGCGGACGGTTGTGGGTGGGACAAGAAGACGTGGCGTCCGAAGCACCTGATCTCGCTGCCTGAGATCGGGAGTCGATGATTCGGGCGCTGCCGGGGGAGGTGGCAGGTGACCCGGCAGCCAGCCTCTATGAGCCGGCCTGCACTGTGCGTGAACCCTTGACCGCTTGCGGTCCACGAACTGGGCTCTCAGCTCGCCGCAACCGGCTCTTGCGAGCGAGTCTGACAAGCAGGCTCGCCAGCAGCGCCGAGTCGTGGCGGACCACCGTGCCGGCTGCCAGCAGATCTTCGAGAAGCACGTCAGCTCCCATCTCTTCGAGCGTGGGGCGGTCGTCTTCGACCGGCCAAGCGTGCTCTTTCTGGTAGCGCTTCCTTATGGACGACGGGATCTTACCCGAGTTCAAGACGATGCAATCGACGATGGGTAGGCCGGCGTGCTCGAGAAGGGCGCGCAGATGGTCTGAGGCGGTATACCCGTCCGTCTCGCCCGGCTGCCACATCAGGTTAGAGATGTAGACTTTGAGCGCCTTGGACGCCGCGATGGCCTCGGGAATCCCGTCGACCAGCAGGTTCGGCACCACGCTCGTGTAGAGTGACCCCGGTCCGAGCGAGATCAGGTCGGCCTCGCCGATCGCGGTCAGGGTCTCCGCCAGCGGCGGGCAGTGCCGCGGCTCGAGTTGCACCCGCTGTATGCGCGCCTGCGTGCTTGATATTCGGCTCTCTCCCCGCACCGAACGACCACTTTCAAGTTGCGCTTCCAGGCGCACGTTCTCAAGCGTCGATGGGAAAATGCGGCCGCGAATGGCCAGCACCTCACTGGAGAGTTGGATCGCTTGGTGGAAGTCACCGGTGACTTCGGTCAATGCCGTGAGGAAGAGATTGCCGAAGCTGTGGCCTTCGAGTCCCTTGCCCATGCGGAAGCGGTACTGAAAGAGCCTCGACAGAAGCGCTTCATCTTCAGCGAGTGCCACCAAACAGTTGCGGATGTCCCCGGGAGCGAGAATGTCGAAGGTGCGGCGCAGTTTGCCCGAGCTGCCCCCGTCATCGCTGACCGTAACGACAGCCGCCAGATCGACGAGCGGCCCCTGGCCGCCGGGCTCGGCCCAGCCGGCGGCAAAGCGCTTGAGCCCATGCAGCACGGTCGAAAGGCCGGTGCCACCCCCGAGCGTAACGATGCGCAGTGGGTCGTTGGGCGTTTCGACCCTGCCGTCGAACGGCGGCTCCGGGTTGTCGGTCGGCGACGCCCCCACACGGCGTTTTCTGGAAAGCGGAAGCGGCGTTTTGTCTCTCCTAAGTGGATTTCCCTGACGCACCGTTGCCATGAAGAAGTGCGGCGATGGAGGGTTCGTTGAGGACGGGCGAGAGATCGGCGTCATTCAAAGCTAGGACTCGGCTGCGAGGGTCGAGGTCGATGGCCTTCTTCAAACTCCGATACGTCTTCTGGATGTCGCCACTCAGGGCCCCCAGTACCGCGGACGCCAAGTGAACGTGCGCCGCCTTGGGTTGCATCTTGAGCGCATGGCGGAACTGGGATTCCGCTTCGTCGAGGCGCCGCTGATTCACCAATTGAATGCCGTAGTTGTAGTGTTCATCGGCGGTCTTGAGTCTGACTTTACTGGGACGTAAGCGCTGCCGACAGATCTCGACGTACACGCCGGCACGATGGCGCAGACTGGGATGAGGCCCCCCGGCGACCCCCTCGAACCGCTTCAGCGCCTGCGAATACTTCTTAGAGTTGAAGAGCTTGACGGCCTTGCCGTAAAGCTGTGCCTGACGGCCCTCGGACTCTCGCAGGGCTTGCGCCGCCTTCAGGCGCTCTTTCTCCTCGGCAGTGGGAGGCGATGGCTTTGGTGGCCGCAGGCCAATTCTCACCGGCGTCTTGGCGGCCTTCTTGGCAGTGGCCTTCGGCCGATTGGTTGTGGCTACCTTCTTTGTCGCTGCCTTCTTTGTTGCCGCCTTGTTCCGTGGAGCCGTTTTTGCAACAGCCTTCTTCGGTTGAGTCGTCTTGGCAACGGCCTTTTTCTTCGGTGCGGCCTTGGCCTTGCGGGCGGCCGGCTTCTTTGCAGCCTTCTTCCCCTTGCCCGATGGCTTCGCTCGCGCAGTCGGCGTCTTGGCTTTGGAGGACTTCTTGGAAACGTTGGCTTTCTTCGCCAGCGGCTTTCGTGGGGCGGGTTTCTTTGCAGCCTTCTTCTCGACCCGGTTCGCCTTCTTTGCAGCCTTCGCCATGGTTCTCGTTTTACAGTAAGCCCGCCCGCAGGCTCGGCACCCTGCCGAAGCCGCCGGATGCCACAGTCCAGGTGCTACACGCTCGTTACGTTCCCGTCCTGCGCCGGGTACCGTCGCTGTGGGTTATAGCAAATTCTGAAACATCCGGCAACCCTAACGGTTTTTCCAGCAGGTCTATTTCGTATTTGCTGCTGGACATGATTCTCCCCGGCACTCCCTGTGGCGGGCACCTCGCCCGACCGTCAAGACGTTTAAAACAAAGGCGTTATCGGCTTACTCTTCGCGATCCTCGATCATTCGAGAGGGGGCGCCACGACCACAAGCCTCGCGGCCGGCTTGCAGCACTTCTGCTTTCCGTGTCCTAATGAGGGGTTTACCTCAATGGCTTTACGCCCGCGTCAGTAACCGATGCCATCCAAACGAAAGCTAGTCATCCTGCAAGAGCAAGTAGTAGCTTGCGAGCGCTGTCCGCGGCTTCGAGAGCACTGCCGGCACATTGCCGAGGTGAAGCGGCGGGCCTACCGCGACTGGGACTACTGGGGCCGTCCGGTCCCTTCCTTCGGCGATCCAAAGGCGCGTCTGCTGATCATCGGGCTGGCCCCAGCAGCTCACGGCGCCAATCGCACCGGGCGTATGTTCACCGGGGACAGTTCGGGCGACTTCCTCTACGAAGCTCTCCACAAGACCGGCTTCGCGTCGCAACCCAGCGCCACGCGCCGCGGCGACGGCCTGGAGCTACGCGATTGCTACATCACCGCGGCTGCCCGCTGCGCCCCGCCCGACAACAAGCCGTCGCGGGAGGAGTTCGCCGCCTGCCGTCCGTATCTCGCCAGGGAGCTGGAACTGCTTGATAATGTGATACTTGTCGTCTCCCTTGGCCGCCTGGGCCTGGACTCCTACCTGACGATCCTGCTCGAAAAGGGCTTGATCGAGCGGCGCTCGGCCTATCCATTCGCTCATGGGGCACTGCATCGCCTACCGTCTCCTGTGCCCCGGCTGCTGTGCTCCTACCACCCGAGTCGTCAAAACACCCAGACCGGGCGGCTCACCCGGGGCATGTTCCTCAACGTATTCCGCACGGCAAGCCGTTTGATTTCAAGTGGTTAGATTCGATTCCTCCCTCGCAGAAAAAAATCTCGTCTGAGGGCAAAAAAGATGCAACCACCGACCGGTGGAGGGCATCCAATAGTACCCAGACAGGAGAAGGACGATGACGAAGCGACAACGCGAAAAAACTCGCAAGCAACTCGAGGACAAGTTGGCCGATCTGAACGGGTTCTCCGCCCAGCGCAGTGAACTGATCGCCGAACGGGTCAACGACCCGATGGATCAGATCCAGTCGCGGCAGGATCTTGACCTCACAGTACGGACGATCGACACGAGCTGGCGCACTCGCAAGGCCGTCGGGACCGCGTTGAAACTTTTGGAAAGCGGCGAGTATGGCACCTGCCAAGACTGCGGCCAGCCGATCAACCCGAAACGGCTCGAAGCGATCGCCTGGACCACGCTGTGCGTGCATTGCCAGGAAGAGGCGGATCTAGCACAGGCCGAGCACGACGCCGGGTCCGATTTCAAGCGCGCCGCGTAAGGCGACCATCAGCAAGGTTGGAAGTCAGCAAGGCCCTGGGTGAGCAAGCCCCAGGGCCTTTCGCTTTTACTGCAACACTGCAACACTCCCTCTCATTGCACGCGGCCCGAGCCGTAGAGTACTCGACCGGGTCTGGCTTCGGTCATCTTGCCCCCGTCCAGCACGAGTTCGCCGTTCACGATCACGAACAGCACACCTTCGGCATACTGGTGCGGATCGCCGAACTGGGCGCGGTCGATGATGCGCTGCTCGTCGAAAACGGTGATGTCGGCCTTCATGCCGGGGCGCAGAAGTCCGCGGTCGAGTTGGCCGATTCGCTGCGCGGGAAGGGAGGTCATCTTGCGGACGGCGTCTTCGAGGCGCAACAAGCCCTTCTCCCGCACGTAGCGGCCAAGAACACGAGGATACGTCCCGTAGCTTCGAGGATGGAGGATGCCCTCGCCGAAAACGGGGATCTCGCCATCGGATGAGATCATCGTCCCCGGGTACTGCATGATGCGGGCCACGTCCTCCTCGTTCATGGCGTGGTAGACGGTCTTGCAGCCGCCGGCGATTTCGATCTCGACGGCGGTCGCGGCGGCGTTTTCCACCGTGACTGCACGTCCGCGGTCGCGCGTCACGTCGGCGAGGGTCTTGCCGTTGAGGCTGGTGTCCCACTTGAGAAGGCGAACTGGACGTTGCCGGGGTCGCCTCCGCCGCGGTTGGTGCGAATGGAATGGATCGTCTCGTTTGTGATGCGCTCCTTCAAAACGGGATCTTTCAACCGCGCGACCATCTTCTCGCGTCCGCCCTCTTGTATCCAGGGCGGATAGATTGCCGCGCTACCCGTGCTGGACGCGGTGTAAGGGTACTGGTCGATAGACACATCGACACCGCGGGCGCGGACCTCGTCGACAAGCTGGAGTGTCTTCGCGCTGTCACCCCAGTTGGGCGGGCCGATCGCTTTGTGGTGGGTGAGCTGCGTCGGCAAGCCGCCCTTCTCGCCGATTTCGATCGTCTCGCGCACGCTGTCGAGAAGACCGCCCGCCTCGTCGCGCATGTGCGAGATGTGCATGCCTCCGTACTCGGCAACGATCTTGCCTAGCGCAACTACCTCCTCGGTCGGGGCAAACACGCCGGGGACGTAAAACAGCCCTGTGCTAAGCCCCAGGGCTCCTTCTTGCATGGCCTGGCGCGCGATCCGCCGCATCTGATCGAGCTCTTCCTCGGTAGCTTTGCGGTCGGCGTTGCCGATCACTTCGCGGCGGATCGACCCGTGACCGACGAAGGAACCGATGTTGACGGCAACTTCAGCCGCCTCCAGTTTTTCGAACAGCTCGCGTAGCGGGATGGGCGAGCCGCCATCGTTCCCCTCGATGATGGTGGTCACGCCTTGGCGGACGTAGTTCTCGGCGGTGGGGACCTTGAAGATTCCCCGGCGTCCGTGGTTGTGCATGTCGATGAAGCCCGGCGAGACGATGTGGTTCTTCGCATCGATGACGCGGTTGGCCTGGGCCCCGCCGAGACGCCCGATCGCGTCGATGCGGTCACCACGGACGGCGATGTCGGCGCGGTGCCAAGGGTTGCCGACGCCGTCGACGATGCGTCCGTTACGGATCAACAGATCGTAGGGCTCGGTTTCCTGCGCGCCGATCCGTGCTGGAGGTAAAAGGGAGAGAGCAAGAAGGAAGAGTCCGAGCGCGATGTGTCTTTTTGTAGTGACGAAACTTCGCTCGATCACGATGCTTTTCTCCCAATCTTACCGGTGCTCGGGGGTGTGGCGTGAGCCTCCAGGGTAGCCGGCTCGCGAGTCCTCGCGAGCCAGGATATCAAACAAGCGAGCGGCCGTTGTTTTCCGCACGCTTGATAACCGGTTCTCGGTGCGCCGAAATGTGGCGTAAGGCTCCAGTCTTTGCCCCATGAGATATCGACTGAGCGAATCCTCGGTTCTCGGGTCCTCGATCCAGAGCCGCTGCTCGGTCACTTGCTATCCTGAGTCCCGAAGAATCGAGACTCGGCAAGCCTGGAGGCTTACGCCACAGGTCGGCCCGGCCTCATTGCGATTCTTGCGGTTCCATCATCCAGACGTTGCCGGTGATCTCGGTGAGGTTGAAGACCATGCGGTTGCCGGCCACGGACATTGTGGTGATGGGGATGGCGCCCAACGACCGCTGCGCGCCACGAACGTGATAGACCTCGAAGGGCTC
>JAKZVK010000132.1:0-2688 GCA_047516085.1 Bryobacterales bacterium | reverse complement strand
CTCTTGCGTAATCGCGATCGCAGATGAGCTCACCGGCGTAGGCGAGCAGCGCGCGTTCTTCGAAGCGGAAGGTGTCGATGTTGCCGAGATGATCAGCCTCGATCTTCGCCTTCGCAAGCCTGAGATCGGCCTCGACCTTGTTGGACAGGGCCACATAACTGTCGGCGTGGCCGCGGCGGAGGCTCTCGGCAACATCGCGGATGCGTTCGACATGTTCCTTGCTTGGCGGATCTGGGACCATCGCAACGGACTGCGGCGGGTCGCATTCCAGGTCCGAGCGGAACTCGCTGACCAGTACGTAGCGAAGCAACTTGTCACGCGTCTCAGTGACCGTGGTGTTCTCGGGCACCGACAAGCCAAGGCGGGTTTCCACCAGTTTCAAGAGCTCGACGGCCGCATCCTTCTCGACAATCGTCGCGTCCTTGTCCTCGTCGGCCAGCCACTGGGTGATGAGCGCCTCGCTGTGGGCGCCGTCGAAGATCGTCCGGAGCACCGAAGCGGACTTGCCCTCTTCGCCCTGGTGAAGAAACGAGACGATGTCGTCGTAGCCGACACTCGCGGGCCGGAGCATCTCGTCGATCTGGCCGTCGGTGAAGCGCTTGCGCAGGACGTTGAGGGCCAGGCGCTTGAGCTGAGGCTCGTAGGCCGTGCCGCTCTTCTCCAGCTCCATCAGGACGGATGTCTGCCGGTCGCGGTCGATGCCAGGCAGATAGACGATGAGCGGCTCCGGCTTGTCCAGGTCAGCGATGGGCTCCACCGCGTTGCGGAGGGCAAAGAACGACCCCTCGTGGCGAGCCACGAACGTCGGGCGCTCCTTGACGAACACCCGCGGCAAGCCGTCGTAACCGGTGCCGGTCTCCTGCAGCTCGCAGTCGAAGAACGGCTCGAACTCGCGACGTGGGTCGTAGAAGACGATGACGCCGCGCTTCTTGAGCATGTCGTCTAGCTGCTGGCAGAGGTAATCGTGGAAGGGGTGCATCAGGCGTCGCCTCCTGCCAGGTGGTAGCGGGCGCCGCGGCGCTCGCCGGTCTGCGTGACGGACCCGTCTGCGAGAAGGGCCTTGATGGCCGTGTTCCACTGGCTCGACGTGATGCCGGTGGCGTCGATGACGTCGGCCCTGCTCACACCGTCGGCAGCGCCAGCGATCGCCTCACGCACCCGGTCCACGGTGTCGCCCCCGATGGCGACGGCCGCATCAGGCATGACCGATTCGCGCAGCCTTCGCTTCGGTGCAGAGGCCCGGCCCGGCCCGGAGGTTCTCCTGGCGCCTCCGCGACCCGTGCTGGGCGCTGGCGCTTCGAGTAGGTTCTTGAGCGCATCCTTCACCGCGCGCGAAGTGCGCTCCGCGATGAGACGGTTGACCGTGGCCTCGTCGACCTTCCGCATCTGCCACTTGCCGTCGCTGTCCTGGGCCCAGAACTCCTCATCCAGACCGTGGGCGATGGCTAAGCTCCGGTCATCGGCGCACTTGGGCACCACTCGTTCGGGCCATAGGTGCATCGCCAGATGAGCCCAGTCGTATTTTCCGGCGGCGAGTGTGTCCCAGCACTCCCGGCACTCTTTCTGCCAGGTGCGGTGCTGAGGGACAAGGCGCCAGAGCGGCGAGTAGTTGATGATGACCCCATCGTTAAGGTTTGGAGCCCATAGTGGCGCGATGCGCGCGACCTCCTCATGGAGGACGCGGAGTTCGTTGACGAACGCATCCTGTTCGGCAATCTCTTCTCGTTGGCTCGCACTGGGATTGTTCCCCGCCACGTGGGTCATCCCTGCCAGCTTGCGCACCTCATGCTGAAGCTTCGGCCCCAAGATGTCATTCAGGACCTTGTAGAAGCTGTCCTTCGTCAGACAGTGATAGGACAACCACACTGAGTAGGCCGCGCTGGAGGTGGTAAGCTGCCAGTAGATGGGCGCCTTGCGGCGACTCTTCGAGTAGGCGCTGACGTGGACCCCGAAGAATCGATGCCGGTACCACCAGCGAAGCTCCTCATGGCCCGACGCAGCCTCTGCCGCGCCACGGAGAACCCTGTCGGCGCCGCTGTGCCAACGCTTGTCAGCAACTCCCTGAACAAGGCTTACGACATCGAACCGATGCCCCGGATCGTCGACCCAGATGTCGACATCCACGGTGCCTTCCTCAACGGCCTGTTGTGGAAGGTTGGCCCGCTGACCAGGACCCTTGATGGCTTCACCGGCTGCGGGGCGGAATCGCCCGACAGCACATCCAAGCAGCCAACTCAGCAACGAGGACGCGAACGCTCGGCTTGCACCACATGCTTCAGCACCGGCTCGACGGGCCGATTCGATCACTGATTTAGGGTGCGCTCGAAGAATATGGCATCCGAGATCAACTGACCGATCAACAAAGTAGGCCTTCTTGACGGTGTATCGTTTCGCGCCGCACACTTCCTTCGCCCTCGCGGTGAGCTCCCCAACCGTCGAGCGAAATATCCATCCGACTTCATCGGTCGAAAGCGCCCGGTCGGAATACGAGGTGAGGGGCGGACCCTCGGCCTCTGCGATTACGGCAAGATCAGAAGGAGACAGCCCGAAGGCATCAATGACGGCTTTCTCCACGCTGTCGTACAGGTTGGCCGTCTCCATCCAGCAGTCACACTGGGTGTGCCACCACTTGTCCAGTGCTTCGCAGAATGTTGTGACCCTCGGAACGAAGAGACGCGCGCCCGAGAA
>JAKZVK010000131.1:0-5455 GCA_047516085.1 Bryobacterales bacterium | reverse complement strand
CACCGCGCATTGCCGACCATCCCGCCGCCGACGGCGTTCCCCGCGCACTCGAGCGTGGCAACCAGGTCGAGCGAGGGCTGGGCGAGCAATTCCTCGTGCCTGATCTCCAGCGGCTGCGCCACAGCCCCCTCAATCGACAACGTCCACCCGGCCGGCGACGGTACGGCGGGCGAAGGTAGATGCTCGCGAATGAAGAACAGCGGCGTCGGCGTAAGCCAGTCGTACAGCAGGCTCAAGTCAAAGCCGCGGTTGAACGGCTTGCCAACCGCCGCGACCGCCTGCGCGGACAAACCACGACGCCAAACGCCCGCCAACGCAGCCATGCCCTGGCACAGTCGGACGATAAAGCTACGACGAGACCCACGGAGCATAGGTAACAACCCGGATGGGTTGACGAGACCTACTTCGATTGCTCACCAATCTAACACAAGGGTGCCTAACACCAGCAGTGAGTTTTCACCAATACAGTTACGGTTCGCTTTGTAATGTAGGGGCACGGCATGCCGTGCCCGCGCCCGCGAGGATCGCACATGCCTCTGTCCGGTACGCAACTGAACTTGTAGAACGCCGTGCCCGAGGCCGCCACCCGTAGCGCGGATCTCGGTTTTGAGATCCGCGGCCTTTCTTACTCCCCGTTCAGCACCTCAGTAGCCCAATCATAAGCCGCCACCGCCGGACCGAAACCGATCGACGTCACCGCCAGCGCGACACGTGCAGCACCTCTTCCCGCGACGCACCGGCCTCGACCGCCCGCCGCGTGTGCGATCGGACAGCGCCTTCCTGGCGACCGCCGATGGCGAGGCCCAGTTTGACAAGCTCCCGCGTCTTGAGGTCCAAGGGCCCTTGCTGGTGCGCCGCCGCGCCCAACGAGTCATACGCCCCGGCAAGCTGCGGAAACTCCTCTCGGAACCTTTCGTAGGTCTTGGGCAGTTGCGCCATTCGTTTGCGTCTCCTCTGTTCCGCAGTGTCTGCGAACTCGTATTGTATGGGAAGCCTTCAGGCAGATTACGACTTCAAGCGAGCGCAACAGAGCCGCGGGGTGTAAACCCGCGGGCGCGCGGGCCACGCCCGCGCCGAGGTTGCCGGCGACTGCGCGGCCGTGCCCCTTGTCATCACCCTCGCGACCGGGTAGGGCTCAGGCCCTCGCCCTTTTGCCCAGGTCGTCGAGCCTCCGGCGAAGATCCGCGGGCCACCCTTGCTGCTGGGCCGTGAGAGCGCCGCGTTTCTGGAGCGCATCCGCGATCGTCAACGCCCGTTCGAGGTCTTCGCGGCGGCCCATCCTTACCAAGTCCGCGACAAGATCGGCCTGGAAGTCAGCGCGATCCGGCTCGGCCCCCGCCAGCCGCTCGACGATGGCGAGGTCTTTTTCGTAGTAGTCGCGGGCCGTCTCGCCCTGCCCCTGCGCACTCAGCAGGTCGCCCAGCTTGTTATAGGAGACCGAGAGGTCGCGCTGGTAGTCGGCGCGGTTGGGCTCTGCTTCGGTACGAGTTTCGGTCATGCTGACCAGACGTTTCGCGGTTTCGAGCGCCGCTTGTCCCAAGCCGGCGGCCCGCATAGCGTTGATCTGAATGTCCAGGAATCCTGGATACCCATCGTGGCTCCCGGGAAGCCTCTCACACACCTCCTGAGAGAAGCTAATCAGGTCAAGTGCGCGCCCGTGTTGACGGAGGAATCCCGCGATGCCTCCGGCCGGCTCGACCGCCTCATCAAAGGCCTGTCCTCGCAATAGCAACCGCACAGCTTCGATCAGTTGGCCGAGGTCTTTCGTCTCGTTTGAGAACCGCCATTGAAGGAACAAGCCCCCGCGCCGGCTGTATTGGTGATAGGCCTCGTCGTCGACACGTTTCTGTAGTGCCTCCGCGGTCCAGCGATGGACCCAGTAGTCGTCGCCCCCCAAGGGCGTCACCAGCGACAAACCCGCCAAGCGATCGAGGGCCCGTCCAGCCGCCCGCGCCACGTCGGGACCGGCGGGCTTGCCGCTATTCAGTGCGAAGGCCACGCCCGAGGCCGGCACGGCCGACGGGAACACGGCGAGTTGATGCAGCGCCTCTACGTCACCGGTGTGTTCGGCGGCCAGGGCCAGCAGCTCGTCGAGCAGAATGTCTTGGGCGCCGACTCGTTCCGCCACATCGAGAGCCTTCTCCAAGTCGCCGGCCGCTTCTTCCAGGTCGAGGTTTAGTTCTGTGAGCTTGTCGCTCAACCGCTTCGCGACGTCCGGCAGCCGTGCCTCCCCTTTGCGAAGAATCGCGTCGAGGTATTCGAGCATGCGGGGGTGGCCGCCGATCACGCGCTGAATCTGGGCCAGGGCGGCGGGCTCCTGCGTTCGCAGTGCTTCGAGCCGCAGCACGAGTTTGCGCGACTGCGCGGGCGTAAGCGGCCCCAGGTGCTTGCCGGCGACCCAGGCCTCCAGGCCCGGCACCGGGTAGCGCGAGGTGATCAGCAGCTTGCCGGTTTGGGCGGCTTGGCAGAAAGCTTCCAGCGCCTGCTGGTTGAAGTCGTTCTTGAAGCCCTTGCCGCCGCCAGTCAGGTTGTCTTCGAAGTTGTCGAGCACCAGCAGGAACTTGTGGCTCGCCAGCAGTTCGGAGACGCGCTCCAATCGCACCGGGTCAGGGATGTTGCCAACCAGCTCCTTGGCGATCTCCTTCAGTTCACCGTCACCCTTCCACAGACCCGCACCGATCTTCTCGCAAAGCGAGCCGACTTCCCACCGGCCACTGTAGGCGACGACGTGCCAGCCGTTGTCGCTGAGACGTTGCATGGCGCGTCCGGCAACCGAGCTTTTCCCCACGCCCCCGATGCCCAGAAGCTGGTACCCGGCCTTGCGGCCGTAGGGGCTCTTCGGGTCGTCGGTGAGCACGCGCATGACCTCGCGCAACTCCTCGCGCCGGCCGATGAGGTCGCCGACCCGCAGCATCGGCACCGCACCCGTCACCGGCGAGCGCTTGAACTCCTGTGGCGGCAACGGCGTGGCGGCCAAGTCGAGCAACGGCCGCTCCTCGCCGGCGCAGAACAGCGATGGCGTGGCGTACTCCGCCGGCGGGACGCTCTCGCCCCGCCCGGCGGCTTGCCGGCGTTCGCGTTCGAGGTCCGCGCGGGCACGTGCGAGCGCCACGCCCGCGAAGGGGGTCGTGCTGGTCAGCTCTCCATAGAAGCGCCCCGCCAGATCTGTCGCGTAGTGATCCGACACGGCGGTTTGCATCGCCAGCACGAGCGGCACACCCTCCTGGAGCAGCGAATGGGCCAGTCCGGAGGTTTCGGTCTCCTCGCTGGGCCCGCCGCGTCCGCTGTGGCAAGCGGCGAGAAAGACCAGAGGCGCGGGGTGGCCGGACTCGCGAATCGTCTGGGCGATCTGCGCCCCGGTAACAAACTGGGAGCCGCCGTCCTCGGTCTCCAACTCGATCACGGGGGGGCCCTTGGGGCCGGGGTTCGATTTGTCGTCGCTGGGCTTGCCGAGGCTGCCGTGACCCGAGAGATGCAAAACGTGATACGGCTGCCGGCGCAACTCTTTGCGAACCTCATCAAGGCTGCCGACCTCGAGGATACGCACATAGGCCCCGCCGCTCTGCCGGGCCTGCTCGACCGCGTCGAGGATGGTCTGTAGCTCGCGCTCGGGGTCGAGGACCTTGCCCTTGGTCTTGCCTTCGTCGGGCGCGCCGACGGCCACCAGGATCTTGAGCGGGCCACGCTGGGGCGTTAGCTCGGCCTTCGCCACCGAGTAGCGGCGCATCATCCGCAAGCCGGTTTCGAGAGCGGGGCAGCGCTGGTTCGAAAGCGTAGCGGCTTCGAACGGAATGCTAAGCAGCTTGGCGTCGTCCGTTTCGATCACGAACTCGATTTGCCTGCCGGCAGCGCCGGCCTGCTCGAGAAGCTGAATCAGAGCGGAATCGATCGCTTCGGGGAACAGCACTTCCCCGAGAGAGCGGCCGAGCTTTTGTATCCCGGTGAGAGCATCGGCGACCACGTCGGCCGCGGGTTGGCGCTCAACTTCGTGGTGGGCGCGCAGCCAGTCGGCATACGAAAAGGCGAATCCGGCCGTAATGCCGACGGTCTCCTCCTCGGCGACGGGCTTCCCATCGATATCGCAAGCGACCTTCAAGTAGCCGGGATCGCCACTGCGAACGGTGAGACGAACGCGGTGCTCGGGATGCTCGGCCTGGACTTCGGGCTTGCCGCTTTCCCGTCGAATGGCCGCGATCAGCCGGTCCGTTTCATGCACCTGAATGTGAACGCGCGTGCGGAGCAACTCGGGAATCGGGGCGTCCGCTTCCAGCAGAACGGGGATGACCCGTTTGCCCTGTTCGACGGCCTGTTGCGTCAAGCGGTTGATCTCGGCCTCGACCCACTTGCCCTCGGCGGCGGCTTTCGAGAGGAAGATCAGGCCCAGGTCGCAGGCCGCAAGACCTTCGTTGATGGCTTGGACGAAGTCATCGCCGGGGAGGATCTCCCACTGGTCCACCCAGGGTTCGATGCCTTTCGCCGCGAGCAGTTTGGCGACTTCAAGCACACGGGGCTTGTCGACCGAGCGGTGGCTGCAAAAGACCTTGAGCACTTTGGGCATCGGGTTCGAGATTGCCGTCTAATTATTTCAGAAAATCAGGGCCCTCGGGCAGCATTTACCATTTGCCGCAGTGCTCGGCCGGCCCAGAAGCAAACCGAGCCGTGACCGTAAGGGAGCGGTCCGGCACGGACCCTCACGCCGCTCGAAGGCCGCTAGTCCAAATCTCCCACCACCCACTCTGGTGACTGCGCTCCATACCGCACCGAAGCAGTCGCCTTCAGGCGGCTTCCGCGCGAAGCGCGTTGTAGGCCGGTCGTTTACGGCCGGTTCGTCTCCCAGCGCGGCGCTGAAAGGGCGTTTTGAACGTCCTTCTTCCGTCGGCTTCAGCCACCTCCCGGCCCCGTCCGGGCCGTGCAGGATTCGGGCGACCATGCCCCGACGTCATCCGGGAACCTCTGCTGAAACCCGAACTGAAAGACTACGGGCAACGTACACGATCTACACTGTAGATGGTCACCGCGAAAGAGGTGTGCGATGCGAGCCCAAGTCTCCAAGTGGGGCAATAGCTTGGCGATCCGCTTGCCTAAGGCGGCCGCTGCGAGCCTTAGGGTCCGGGAAGGACAGGTGTTTGATCTGACGATCGAAGGTGACGCCGTAGTCATCCGTTCCGGGCAGCGGCGGTATTCGATTGAGGAACTGGTCGCCGAGATGCGGCCCGGCCACGAACCTGAATTTCTCGATGACTGAAGGCATAGTACTCGGGATTCGACCTCTCTCGAACTAGACCGTCATGCTCGCGTAGCGACAATTCTATTCTCGTTAGCCCACGCTCGTGCATCCGACAATGTAAGGGCACGGCATGCCGTGCCCGGCGGCTTCGAACGGACGACTTGATCCGAACACGGGCACAGCATGCTGTGCCCCTACTTTTCGCTTTGCCCTCCGCGTGACTTGTGC
>JAKZVK010000130.1:0-3180 GCA_047516085.1 Bryobacterales bacterium | reverse complement strand
CGGCAATCCGAATATCACAGCTCCTGCGCCACCGTGCTAATGCTCGACTGCAGCCACAGCATGATCCTCTACGGAGAAGACCGCTTCACGCCGGCCAAGCAGGTCGCCTTGGCGCTGTCGCACTTGATTCGCACGCAGTTTACCGGCGACTCGCTGCAACTAGTCTTGTTTCATGACTCGGCCGAGGAGATGCCGCTGTCGCAGCTCGCCCGGGTGCAGGTCGGCCCCTTCCACACCAACACGCGTGAGGGACTGATCGTCGCACAGCGTCTGCTGCGCCGCCAGCGCAAAGACATGCAGCAGATCGTGATGATCACCGACGGCAAGCCGTCCGCGCTGACCCTCGACGACGGACGCATCTACAAGAATCCCTTCGGCCTCGACCCGCTCGTGATCAGTCGCACGCTCGAAGAAG
Source organism: Bryobacterales bacterium (assembly GCA_047516085.1). Lineage (GTDB taxonomy): Bacteria > Acidobacteriota > Terriglobia > Bryobacterales > UBA6623 > JAKZVK01. The sequence continues at coordinate 2,765 of JAKZVK010000130.1, read as the reverse complement.
TCCACAAGTGCAAGCGCCAGGGCATTCTCATTAACACCTTCATGTTGGCGAGGGACTACGCCCTGGTCCGCTTTGTGCAAAAGATCACCGAGATCTGCCGCGGCAAAGCGTACTTCACCTCCCCCTACACCCTGGGTCAGTACCTGCTCATGGACTACATGAACCACAAGACCCGCATGGTGCATTAAGCTCGGCGGCACACCGACAGACCGCCTATCCGCCGACAGGTTGGTAGACTGAATTGCGATGGCAAGCTTGCTGGAAAAGGCGATTTCCGAAGCGTCAAAGCTCCCCGAAAGCGAGCAGGAAGCGATCGGTGCTTGGTTGCTCGCGGAGATGGAGTCCGAGCGCCGGTGGGGTGATCTCTTCGCGAAACCGAGCGGCGCCCTGGAACGGATGGCGGACCAAGCTCTGCAAGAGCACGAGCAGGGTCAGACGACGCCACTCGATCCCGACCGGCTGTGAACTCCCACATCACGCCGGGCTTTCGGAAGCTGCTCGCAACGCTGCCCCCCGATGTTCGCCGTCAGGCCCGCTCTGCCTATCGGCAGTTCAAGGAAAACCCCCGTCATCCGGGCCTCCGCTTCGAGCAGATTCACGATTCGGATCGCCTTGTCTCGGTGCGCATCAGCCGCGACTATCGTGCGGTCGGCGTCCGCAAATCACCGGACGAGATCGTCTGGTTCTGGGTGGGCGCTCACGGAGATTATGAAAGGTTGCTCGCGAGACGATAGCCGTTCAGTGCCGAAGCCCCGTACCCGGTAGCTCGTCCGTCAACGCCCCGCCAGTGACGACGCGGCGTCCGTTCACGAAAACGTGGTGAATCCCTTGCGGGTCGCGGTCTGGTTTGTCGTAGTCCGACGCCGTGCCGATCGTGCCGGCATCAAACACAACAAGGTCCGCGAAGTTCCCGGCTTGGAGCATCCCTCGGCCTTGCAGCCCAAAGCGCCGCGCGGCCAGGGCGCTGGTCTTGACGATCGCTTGCTCAAGCGGCATCCATTTCTTTTCCCGCACGTACTCTCCTAGAAACTTCGGATACGTGCCGAATGTGCGTGGATGCGAGATGCCCTCCATCACCAGCCCGTCGGTGATGATCATGCTCAGCGGGTGCGTCAGGACCGCGTTGAGGTTGTCTTCGTTGTTGTTGAACGAGATGATGCGCACCTCACCGTTGTACTCGCGCAGAAGGTCGAGCGCGAGGTTCACCGCCCGGCGGTCGCGGTCGGCGGCGATACGGGCCACGGATTTGCCCACGATCGCTTCGGCACTGTCCCCCTCGACCTGGCAGATCATGATGTCGTCCCACGTGTTCGACATGCCGTCATCGGTTTCGGCGGCGATGCGCTCGTAGTCGCCGGGCCTTGCCAGGCGATCGAGCAAGGCGGGGATGCCGCCCTCCAGGGACCAGCGGGGCAATAGCTGGGTGATCGGGCACGAGCCGGCCAGGTAGGGATACGCGTCCATCGCGACATCGATGCCGTCCCTTCGCGCGTCATCGACGCGTCCTAGAACCACCTCCAACTTGCCCCAGTTCTTCTTGCCGACCACCTGGAGATGCGAGATCTGCACGGGAGCGCCGGTGGCCCGGCCCAGCCCAAGAGCTTCGTCCACCGCTTCAACCACCTTGAACTTGTAGTCGCGCATGTGGCTGGTGTAGAAGGCGTCGTGTTTGGCGACGACGCGGCACAACCGCTCCAGCTCACCGAACTCGGCGAAGCCACCGGGAACACAGTTCAAGCCGGTCGAAAGGCCGATCGACCCCGAAGCAAGGCAGGCTTCCAGTGCCTGCTCGAGTTGCTTCAGCTCTTGCTCTCCTGCTTCGCGGCGCGCCCTCATCACAAACACGCGCAAGGCGCTGTGCCCGGTGAGCGCCGCGACGTTGACGCGGCTGCGGCCCTGCTCAAAGGCCGAGAAGTAGGCATCGGCGTCGGCCATGCCTTCGGCCGGCTCGCCGTCAAACAGTTCGCCGGTCAGCCGCTCGCCCGCGGGGTTGGGGTGCGTGGGGAAGAGCGAGAAGCCGCAGTTGCCGACAATCTCCGTGGTCACCCCCTGCAGGACCTTGTTCGGAAGGTGGTCGAGCACCTCCTGGTCGCCGTGACTGTGCACGTCGATGAATCCCGGCGCGATGTGAAGTCCTGCGCAGTCGATCGTTTCCCAATCGGTGGCAGGCGTAATCGGCCCGACCTCCCGAATCGTCTCGCCCTCGACGAGGACGTTCGCTTTCCGGGCCTCGTCGCCGCTCCCGTCGACGACGGTGCCATTGGCCAACAGAACGGGCCGCACCGCGGCGTCGTTTGAGCTGCCTATGTTTCTCATGTTGGTCATAGCGATCCAAGCGCGGAACCCGCGAACCGAAAAGTAGGGCCACAGCATGCTGTGCCCGTGATCGGGTCCAATCGTCCGTTCGAAGCCGGGCACAGCATGCCGTGCCCCTACATTGTCGGACGAACCGAGCGGCTGTCGTCGCGAGTCAAGACCCTTCCCGCCAACGCCTCGGTAGGCCTGCCCCCCTCCACAACAACCATCCCGTTCACCAGCACGTATTCAACGCCCTCCGAATACTGATGCGGCTTGACGAACGTCGCTTTGTCTCGCACCTTGTCGAGGTCGAGGATCGCCAGATCGGCGTGGAACCCCTCCCTCACCAGCCCGCGGTTGCGAATCCCCATGATCTGCGCCGGCAGCGACGTGGAGGAACGAATCGCATCCTCGAGCGAAACCACGCCTCCCTCGAGCGCATAGCGGTGAAGCTTGCGCGGGTACGA
>JAKZVK010000129.1:0-2720 GCA_047516085.1 Bryobacterales bacterium | reverse complement strand
GACAAACCTCCGAACGGCGAAGGCCCGGCCGAGGCGGTAGCGGTGATCCGCATCGACGGCCCCATGCCGAAGAAGGTCCTCGACGAGCTAGATACTCTCGAGCCCGTCCGCTTCACCCGGCCGATCGAACTGCCGAAATAGAGGTCAACAGACGCGATCATCACCTACGTGTCTTGGTGTCCGGACCGCGGCTGGGACCCCTCCCATTGCGGGATGACCTTCTTAGCTATGTGTAATAGGCTATAATAGCCTTATGCAGAAAGCCACGATATCCGAGGTCAAGAATCACCTCAGCGCTTACCTAAGAAAGGTGCGTGCGGGAGAGACCATACTGATTCTCGACCGCGACGAGCCCGTGGCCCGGATCGAGCCTGCTGTCGCCACCGATGATCTCGACGCACACCTTGCCCGGTTAGTGCGGGAGGGCTTGGTGAAGCCGCCGACGAAGCCTGTTCCAACGGAACTACTGAAAGCCGATGCCCCCACTTCCCGCAAGAGTGTTCTGGAAGCCCTGCTTGAGGAAAGACGAGAAGGAAGGTGAGATTTTGGGACAGCTCAGCGATCGTACCACTGCTGCTAAATGAGGGGGCCCGGGTGCGAATGCTCTCCTATCATGACGAAGATCCGAGCATGTTCGTGTGGTGGGCCACCCCGGTTGAGGTTGTGTCAGCAGTAGCTCGACGGGAGCGAGACGGGCAGCTTACCCTCAGTGAAGCTTCGGCGGCGCTCCAGCGCCTGGACGTTCTCGCCTCGGGTTGGTACGAGTTGCAACCATCGCCCCGTTTGCGTCTCACCGCCCGGCGGCTCCTGCGGGTCCATCCTCTTCGCGCGGCGGACGCCTTGCAACTCGCGGCCGCGGTCCTAGCAGTTGATCGGGAAGCTACCTCTCTGGAGTTTGTCTGCCTTGACGAGCAGCTTGGCGAAGCCGCTCGGCGCGAGGGATTCCCGGTACTCGATTGAGCACAGTGTGCAGCAGCCCGGCCGGCCTGGCCCGAGACAAACCCTAGCGCACCCCTACCGGAGCTGAGCTTTGAACTTCTTGAGTTCCTCCGCCTCGGGCAGGTTCTTGTAGAACGTGTCGAGCGGGAAGCACCCCGACATCAATCCCTTGCGCGGCCCGGTGGTGCAGTCGCTGAACGTGCGGCAGATGTGCTTGCTATCCAACTGGCCTTTCTCCAGCGCGTCGCGGGGCAGCGTCGGGTAGGAGAGCACCACGCGCCCCAGCCCGACCGTGTCGGTTCGGCCCGTGCGAACCGCCCACTGCGCCACGTGCGGAAGGTACTCCTGCAAATACGAATACGCCGTCCCAACGATGACCATGTCGGGGAATCGTTTCTTGAGCGCTGCGGTCACCTCAATCTGCCGGGCGCAACCGACCAGCGGATCTTCGGGCGGCTGGTAGCCGTCGGACGGCGGAAACAAAGCCGGCCGCTGGATATGCGGGTTGTAGTAAGGGCTGCCGCCGCTAACGTTCAGCATGCGAATACCCATCTCCTGCAGCAGCTCGATGAACCGCTCCGTTTCGCTCAACTCGTAGCCGAGCGGCTCGGCCTTGTCGATCCCAAAGCCATAGTCGTAGGGCAGGCAACTCGAAAAATCGTCCGGAATGCCGGGCCCGAGCTTCCTGCCCTCACTGCGGTCAGGGTCGGGGTGGAAGGGCGCGAAGTCGAACGCGCTCAGCCGCACGCCGATCTTGAGGTTTGTCGTCTCGGCGCGGATGCCTTCGACGATCTCGCGCAGAAACCGCGTGCGGTTTTCGAACGAGCCGCCGTAGGGCCCCGGACGCGTGTGGGCGCTCAGGAACTCGTGTCCCAGATAGCCGTGGCAATGCTTGACGTCGACAAACGCTGCGCCGCACGACTCGGCGATCCGCGCGGCGGCGATGTAGCGCTCGATGATGTGGCGAATCTCGTCGTCGCCCATCACCGGATAGTCTTCCGGTAGATGGAACTTGCGGTCGAGCAGCGGGTGATGGTAGAGGATCTTCGGCTCGGGCCGGTCTTTGCGAAAGGGCTTGCAGAAGCGGCCCGAGTGCGTGAGCTGGAAGCCAACAAGCAAATCGTCGGTCGTGCCAAACGCCTCGCGGTGGGCGTCGAGCAGTTCTTGATGCAAGCGCGCCAAGCCGTCGCGGTTCGCTTCGTTGATGATGAGCTGGTTGGGGTTGGCGCGCGCCTCGGGCAGCACGGCCATGGCCTCGCCGCCCCAGATACACTTCGCCCCGCTGATGCCGAAGTGACGCCAGCGGCGCCGCACCAAGTAACTCGGTTGGCCGTCGCTCTCGGCGTCCCAGCCCTCCATAGGATGGATCACCCAGCGGTTGCCGACGCGCAGGCCGTCGACGTCAAGCGGCTGCGCCATCGGCGAATCGGGCGCGGTCTCGATGCGGTCGTCGCACTCGATCGCGAGGCCGAGTTCGGCCAGGCGTTCCCGAAACGCCTCGACGGTCTTGAAAGTGGCGACGCGCGGGTAAGAAGACATGGAAACAGGGAAGCGCCGGAACGCCTGTACGAAAAAGCAGGTTCCCAGTATACGCCAGGGCTGCTTCCCTACCCGTCACCCGCGCGACACGGCTCCCGCCGGCGGCCACCCGGTCTTCGGCCCCGGATACGGCTCTACCTGCTCGATCCTCGGGAACTCCCCAACTCGCCCGCCACCCTCGATCAGCTCCAAACACCGCCGCACCTCCCGCTCAATCGCCGCCGTGTCGACACCGTCCCACT
>JAKZVK010000128.1:0-3664 GCA_047516085.1 Bryobacterales bacterium | reverse complement strand
GCCATAGCTCTCGCCAGGCTCAGCTTGTGCAAGCGCTTGCAGTTGTAAGCAGAACAGCCGTCGACAATTTACCGAGATTTCGGAGTGAATCCGGTAAACTTGACAAAGCCATCTCAGCACCGCTCACGTCGTGGTGGGCTCCAGTCATCCTTCGGCGCGTTGGTCGCCGAATGGGCCCTAACAGGAGAAGACAGCATGAGATTGACATCATTGGTGGCGATCACGATGGCCGCTGCCCTGCTTGTATCCGGCACTGCGGCGGCCGAGCGAGGACGTGACGGCCATGTCAGAATCATCTACTGGCAGGCCCCATCGATCCTGAACCCGTATCTTTCTGGCGGGATCAAGGATATCGAGGCCGCGTCGATAGTCCTGGAACCGCTTGCCCGGTTTGACGAGGCGGGAAACCTTGCTCCCTGGTTGGCCGCGTCTGTGCCAACGGTGGGGAATGGCGGTGTGTCTGCTGACTTGAAGACCATTACATGGAAGCTGCGTGATGGCCTCCTGTGGTCGGACGGAAGCCCGGTGACGGCCGCCGATGTGGTGTTTACCGCCGAGTACTGCCGCGAAACTGCCGGCGGCTGTGCGCAGCTGGCGAAATTTGACGAGGTGACCGAGGTCAAGGCGGTCGACGATCTGACCGTGGAGGTCACCTTTGGCGTCCCCAAGCCCTATCCCTACGGCCCGTTCGTCGGTGCTACATCACCGATCCTGCAGAAGGCTCAATTCGCGGATTGCACCGGCGCCCGAACTCCAGAATGTACCGAAGCCAACTTGATCCCGATCGGCACCGGCCCGTTTCGCGTGACCGAGTTCCGGTCGAACGACGTCATCTCCTTGGAAGCCAACCCCCACTATCGCGATCCGGCAAAGCCGGCTTTCGCGACCGTAGCGTTCAAAGGCGGGGGCGATGCCGGGGCGGCGGCGCGCGCCGTCCTCGAAACCGGCGATTTCGACTATGCCTGGAATCTGCAGCTCGCTCCGGATGTGCTGCAGAGTATGCTGGCTACGGGCAAGGGGGTGGTGATTTCGAGTTTCGGAACTCTGGTCGAGAGGCTCTTGGTAAACCTGACCGATCCGGATCCGGAGCTGGGCAATGCACGCTCCACCCGCGCCCATCCGCACCCATTTCTGTCCGATCGCGCCGTTCGCAAGGCCCTGTCGATGGCTATCGACCGTAAGCTTCTCGTTGAGATCGGCTACGGCCAGGCCGCACGCCCGACCTGCAATGTCCTTCCGGCGCCGGCGATCTATGCATCGATCGCGAACGAGGAATGTCTAGTGCAGGACATCGAAGGTGCGAAGCGTTTGCTCGGGGAGGCTGGCTGGCGGCCGGCGCCGGACGGGATACGGCAGAAGGACGGCATGCGGCTTTCGATCCTGTACCAGACCTCGACCAACGCGGTTCGGCAAGATTTCCAGGCGCTGATCAAGCAATGGTGGTCCGAAATCGGCGTGGAAACGGAACTCCGCAACATCGACGCGTCCGTGTTTTTTGGCGGTGACCCCAACAGTCCGAACACCAGCCATAAATTCTTCGCCGATATCGAGATGTATGCGAACAATTTCGAAGGCGCAGACCCGGAACCGTATCTCGGCGGCTGGCGTTGCGGCAACGAGCCCCGGCCGGCGTCGAAGTGGCGGGGTGCGAACGTGCCACGCTACTGCAGCAGCGAGTACGATCGGCTGCTTGGGGAAATGGCGAAGACTGGCGATCTCGGCGAAAGGGCCCGCCTCGCGAAAGCCATGAACGACATGCTGGTTCAGGACCACGTGTTGATCCCCCTGGTTCACCGCGGGCGCGTGTCGGCCCATGCGCACTCGCTCGGCGGTGTCCTGCTTAATACCTGGGACAGCGAGATATGGAACATCGCCGACTGGTATCGGATTCGATGACACTGCACCGACGAGAAATTCTGATGTGCCGAGCAGCCAGCTGGCTCGGGTCCTCGGCGACCTCTCCGCGACTCTCAAGCCCAGCGGCGTTCGGTTCTGCTCGTACCTGCTGGGCGGCAACGGGCGGAGCAGCCGTGGCTCGCCACGGTCTTGCGCAAGAGATCGGCGAATTAAGCCCGGTAGTGACCCGTCACATCGATGTGATGTTGTCGGTGCCCTCCTGCTCGAGCAAAACGACGAATGGGCCGTTCAGCGCGCCAGGTACATGACCCTAGGACGACTGTATCGAGCTTCCCGATGCCCCAAGACCGGCGGACGGGTTGTGCCGCTCGGTCCCGAGGCCCGCGCGGTGTTGTCAGCCATTCCCCGCGAGGAGGACAACACCTGGGTCATCGCGGGCCACCTCCCCGCTCTCCCGCCGCCGGCCCCTGAGCGCCGGGGCGCCGTGCCCCGTGAACCCGAACCCGTTCAACCCCAAACCTCGACACCGCCAACCTCAAATCCCGGCGCCGCAAGGCGCCGAACGCCATCTCAACCGCCGCGATATTTTCAAACAAGCCCGGACCGCCGCCTTGGCCGAGTGGCGTCAATTAGCAGCCTGAGACCGTTTGATGTAGGTTCTACAAGTCCTGTCCAGTTAGTCTGACAATGCTCCGACGGCCGTTTTCTCCACCCGCAGCGCGGCAGGGGCGACGGCGTCCGTCATTGACCCACCCGGTTCCCGAATATCCCGTTCAACAGGGCACCGAGGCGAACGCCGGCCGCCTGGATCCTCCGGGTGACCATGTCGTTGAACCTGTCCTCGTAGTCACCCTCCGGCGTGAGGACGCGCATGCCGCCGTTCGGTGCGCTCCCGTCCTCACGATACTCATCGCTTTCTTTGGAATAGACGCATTTGCCGCCCTTCAGGAAGCAGTAGCGGACATCGCCCAGGCGGGCGATCGCGAGGGATTCGTTCGCCCAGACGAGCGGCTCCGGCGATGCCAGCCAGGCCTCCCGCCGATCGGGCGCAATCTTCGCATGCAGAAGCTTTCCGAACGCTTCGCGGGCATCGCCCGACCCGGCGACCGTCACGCCCAGCTCCTGCATGATGTCCTTCGGAATACAGGTGTCCCAGACGGCATGGAGCCGTGTCTCGCCCTTCCGTGCGCACCCCTTCACCCCCACGACGAGAATATCGTTCCCGCCGCGATCATCCTCGTAGGAGACGTGAAGCGGCTGATGGATGTCGCCGACCCAGTGACCGAGGAACTTGAGTGCTGCCAGCTTTCGGCCGTCCGATGATTCCCGGTCGGACAGCACAGCAATGTCGTGCGCGATGGCCGTGAAGAGACAGCGGTCGGTCCCGTGGCAGCCCCGATCGCCAATGACGGTCCAGCTCCTGGGGACGTTGATGTAGTGCTCAGGCCGCCGCGCCCTTTGCGCCGGACCCCGGAAGTCCGGCCAGACGCAGGACTCGCGGAAGGTCCTGATCCGGTCGTCCGTCTCGAGCGCAATCAGGCTATCCACGCGCTCCTTCGCGCTGGGCGAAAGCTCCCGGTAGGCGATCTCGCACACCGCCTCATGACCATCGGCGCCGAAGGCAGACACCCCCGTCGGGTGACAGACCGCCAATGCGACGACCAGGGCAAGAAAACGCATTCCGTCCCTCCGGATCCCGATGGGCTAACGCCCGGCAAGAGACAGTGGGGCGGGAACACCGCCGAAAATCAACCCCCGATTCTATCCATGCGGCTATCAGCCCGCAAGCCCGTCCAGCTTGGGTGTC
>JAKZVK010000127.1:0-21175 GCA_047516085.1 Bryobacterales bacterium | reverse complement strand
ACCCCGGCCCAGGATTGCTCCATCAGGCGCCGACGTTTGTCCCCGAAATCGGACCAGCGATCAAACAATTCCCCAGTCCGTCGGTCGCGTAAAGTAAACATGCACAATTATAATCCAGCCGACTCTCATGAGGAATCGACTTTTTACCGCCCCGTCGAAAGTTGGTGATCGGATGTGATTAGGGCAGCGTATCTTGGCGATAACTGAGTCGCCATTTTCCACGAAGGAGGGATACGCCATGAGAGAGGATACAGTTATCCAGCCGCGCCAACCAGGGACATTTTCAAAGGATCCATTGATCGAAGAGGCGGGTCGCTGTCGGATAGTACGCTACGGGTATTTGCCGGAGCGCGAGATCCAGACCGGCATTGGTCCAGTTGGTGCATCAGTCACTTCGAGATGTAGTAGCGATAACGGTGACCATTTTTGTTTGAATTGGTCCGGCAAAGTCGATCACCGGTCTCGTCTTAGACCCGTGCCACTTTCCAGTTGGGATCACGATTCTCAAAAGTGACAGACCAGAAACTCGTTTCAACTATCCCCGAGGCGCGATCTTCGTCTACCATCGGTCCCAGTTTGAGGATTCATTTGGCGAATGTCGGTTGAGTGCGGCCGGCCCGATGACGGAATTCGAGACCGATCGGGACCGCATTAAGCTGACGAGCCCGCCAGGATCTATCGTAACGTGGACAGAAATGTGCGCTGTTAGGTACGGCGCAATGTTGGGGGGACCGACGAGGTGCCTGCAAGCGAAAGCGATGTGCGGCTTGCGGTGGATATCGGTGGCACGTTCACCGATGTCGTGCTCGAGACCAGTGGCCGACTGTTCACCACCAAGGTGCTGACGACCACGGAGGCGCCGGAGGCAGGCGTCGTCACCGGCATCGGGAAAATTCTCGAACGCTCGGGTATGCCCGCCAACAGTGTGACGTTGTTAATTCATGGCACTACGCTGGCGACCAACGCAATCCTCGAGCGTAAGGGAGCATGCACCGCCCTGATCACGACCCAGGGCTTCCGGGACGTGCTCGAGATCGGTTACGAGAGCCGTTACGACCAGTACGACATCATGATCGAAAAGCCGGTGCCGCTGGTGCCGCGCACGCGCCGCCTGACTGTCGCCGAGCGCATCGACGTTCATGGCCGCGAGCTCGAGCCCCTCGACGAGGCGGGCGTCCGCGCGCTGATCCCGGAGTTACAGCGGCTGGAGGTCGAGAGCGTCGCCGTCGGTTTTCTTCACGCGTACGCCAATGGCGCGCATGAACAGCGCGTGCGCGACATCCTTGCCGGCGAGCTTCCGGCCTTGTCGATCTCGCTCTCCTGCGAGGTTTGCCCGGAGGTCCGGGAGTACGAACGCTTCACGACGACGGCGGTGAACGCCTATATCCGGCCTATGATGGAGGGCTACCTGGGCCGCTTGAGGCAAAAATTCGCGGCCATCGGCCTGGAATGCCCCACCCTTCTCATGACCTCGGCCGGCGGGCTCACCACCTTCGAGACCGCCATGAGCGTTCCCATACGACTCCTCGAATCGGGACCGGCGGGTGGCGCCATTCTGGCCAGCCAGATCGCTGCCGAGCTGTCCCTCGACAAGGTGATTTCGCTCGATATGGGTGGCACCACCGCAAAGCTCTGCCTGATCGAGGACGGAACGCCGGATACCGCTCGCGATTTCGAGATCGGCCGTGCAGCACGTTTCACCAAGGGCAGCGGCCTGCCGCTTCGCCTCCCGGTCATCGAAATGCTCGAGATCGGTGCCGGTGGCGGCTCGATCGCGCGCATCGACGCCATGGGCAAGATCTGCGTCGGGCCCGAGAGCGCCGGCGCCAAACCCGGGCCCGCGGCCTACGCCCTCGGCGGCCTCGATCCAACGGTGACCGACGCCGACATTCTTCTGGGTCGCATCGATCCGGCGCAATTTGCCGGCGGGCAGGTTCCGCTCGAGCCGGCGCTGGCCGAGCGGGCGATAGCCGACGCGATCGGCGAGCCGCTCGGCCTCGACGCCAGCCTGGCCGCCTATAGCGTCTGCGAGATGGTCGACGAGACCATGGCCAACGCCGCCCGAGTGCACGCGGTCGAGCGCGGCAAGGTGGCATCCGCCCACAGCCTGATCGCCTTCGGCGGGTCGGCGCCGCTCCATGTCGGCCGGCTGGCGGAAAAACTCGGCATTCGCCGAATCATCGTACCCCGCGACGCCGGGGTTGGATCGGCGGTTGGCTTCCTGCGCGCCCCGGTCGCCTATGAGGTGGTTCGAAGCCGTTACCTGCGGCTCAACGATTTCGACGCCACCCTGGTCAACGGCATTCTCGCCAACATGGGCGCGGAAGCCGCTGCCGTCGTCGAGGCGGCAGCGCCCAAGGCCCAGTTCGCCGAGCGACGCGGCGCCTATATGCGCTATTGTGGGCAGGGACACGAGGTGTTCGTGCCGCTGCCCCAGCGCCCGCTCTGCGCCGAGGACGACGCGATTCTGAGGACGGCGTTCGAGTCCGCGTACAAGCGCCTGTTCGGGCGCGTCATCGGCGATGCCGCGGTCGAGATACTGACCTGGATGCTTACGCTCAGCGCCAAGCGTGCCGTGCCTGAGGCGCCGGCTGATCCGCCATCGCGGCCGGCGCCCGAGAGCGCGGCGGTCAGGACCATCATAGACCCCGACAAAGGCGAGCCGGTCGCCGTGCCGGTCTATTGGCGAGAGGATTTGGCCCCGGGCATGAGCTTTGTCGGACCCGGTATAATCGTCGAGGATCAGACGACCACCTATATTCCCAGCCGGTTTGCTGCCAGGATATCGGGCGCGGGTCATATCGTCATCGAGCAAGAGGGAGAGCTTCACGATGGGTAACGCCGGATCATTCGCGAAGATCCGTATGCAGATCGCCTGGAACCGGCTGATCGCCGTCGTCGAGGAACAGGCGCAAGCGCTGATGCGCGCGGCGTTCAGCCCAATCGTGCGCGAATGCGGCGACCTGTCGGCCGGCGTCTTCGACCTCGAGGGCAGAATGCTCGCCCAAGCGGTGACCGGTACGCCCGGGCACGTCAATTCCATGGCTGAATCGGTCAAGCACTTCATTCGCCACTTTCCGCTCGAGACCATGGCCGAGGGCGACGTCTACACGACCAACGATCCGTGGATGGGCTCGGGCCATCTCAATGACTTTGTCATGACCACGCCCTGCTTCCGGAACGGCCGGCTGGTCGCTCTGTTCTCCTGTACGGCGCATCTCACCGATATCGGCGGACTGGGGAGCGGACCGGACGGCACCGACGTGCATATGGAAGGCATTTACATCCCTATGATGAAGCTGGCGGACCGCGGTGTCTTCAACGATACCCTGGTACAGATCATTCGCCGGAACTCGCGCCAGCCCGTCGAATCCGAGGGTGACATCTATTCGCTCGCCGCCTGCAACGATGTTGGCTGCGCGCGTCTCAACGAAATGATGGACGAATTTGGGCTGGACGATCTCGCGACCCTCGGCGACTACATTTGTTCGACCTCCCGGCGGGCGGTCGAGCGCGCCGTCGCCGAGTTGCCAAAGGGCGTCTATCGCAACTCGATGACCGTCGACGGCTACGACGAGCCGGTCGAGCTGATCGCCAGCCTGACCATCGAAGACGGTGGCATCCTAGTTGATTACGAGGGCACGTCGCCCAAGTCGCGCTATGGGATCAACGTACCGTTGGCATACACCACCGCCTATACCTGCTTCGGTCTGAGCTGCATCATGGCGCTCGACGTGCCGAACAACGCGGGCTCACTCGCTCCTTATCGCGTGACGGCGCCATCGGGCTCGATACTGAACGCGCCTTATCCGGCAGCCGTGAGCGTGCGGCACATCATCGGCCAGATGCTGCCCGACGTGGTGTTCGGCTGTCTGGGGCAGGTCGTTCCCGAACGCGTTCCGGCTGAAGGCGCTTCGTGTCTCTGGAGCATCACCCTGCGCGGCGAGACGGGTCGCCAGGAGGGCCCTTACGGCCTGTTCACGATAACCGCCGTGACCAATGGCGGCACTGGCGCGCGGCCGGCCAAGGATGGGCTTTCGGCCACCGCCTATCCAAGCGGCGTCAGGGGCACGCCGGTCGAAATCAATGAATCGGTCGCGCCGCTGATCTTCCGGCGCAAGGAGTTGAGGCCCGATTCGGGCGGCGCGGGAAAGTATCGAGGCGGCCTCGGCCAGGTCATCGAGATCGAAAGCGCGATCGGCGCCGACTTCGAGCTGTTATCGGCCTTCGACCGCATCGACCATCCAGCGCGCGGCCGTTACGGCGGGCAATCTGGCCAATGCGGCGAGGTGGGTTTGTCCTCCGGTCGGCGTCTGCGCGGTAAAGGCACTCAGACCATTGCGGCCGGCCAGCGCTTGGTTCTTCACACACCGGGCGGTGGCGGTGTCGGCGACCCGTCGAAGCGTGATCGAGGGCGGCTTCGTGACGACATCGAGAACGGCTTGGTCTCGGCTGAAGCCGCGCGCGCCGCGTATGGGCTCGAGGAGTGAGCGACATGTCCCCAGCCGACACCATTTGCATTCCCGCCGCTCGCGGCAAGGCCGCGGCGGTGCCGTCCGGCCAGCACATCACAGTGATCAACACGCATGGCAGCCAGGTTCTCGACACGTGGGCGTTCAACGCCGACGACCCAGCCGAGCACATGTCGATGGCCCATTCGCGCTCGTTCAACAGCAGGATCTACCCGCGCGTCGGCGATGCCCTGGTGACCAACAGGCGGCGACCGATCCTAACCATTGTCGAGGACACGTCGCCCGGCCTGCACGACACCCTTCTTTGCGCCTGCAACCGAGCGATCTATCAGGAACTCGGCGTCACCGACTATCATCGAAGTTGCGAGGACAATCTTCACGAAGCTCTGGCCGAGCTTGGCCTGGCCGTGACCGACACGCCCAATCCCCTGAACCTGTTCATGAACACGCCGGTCGTCGGGGGCGGCGCCATCGACCGCCGGCCGCCCCGCTCGAAGGCCGGTGATTCCATCGTCCTGCGCGCCGAGATGGACCTGGTGGTCGTATTTTCGGCCTGCCCCCAGGACATTACGCCGATCAACGGCCCCGAACTGACGCCGCGAGACGCCCATTTCCGCGTCGCATGAGCCGGTGGGATGACCACTCAAACCGCGTCAGAGCCAATCCTGAGGCTCACCGACATCCACAAGTCCTTCGGCGACCTCGAGGTACTGAAGGGAATCTCGGTTGATGTCATGCCGCGCGACGTGATCTCGATCATTGGCGCCAGCGGCTCGGGCAAGAGCACACTATTGCGCTGTGTCAACCTGCTCGAGCTGCCGACCTCGGGGGAGATCATCTTCGACGGCCAGTCGATCGACTACACTACCCAGGCGGGGCTGTTCGGCGGCAATCCCGTGCTTTCGGGCCTGCGCAACCAGATCGGCATGGTCTTCCAGAACTACAATCTCTGGCCGCATATGAGCGTGCTCGAAAACGTCATCGAAGCGCCGATCCTGGTCAAGGGCGAGCCGCGCCCGGCTGCGATAGACCGCGCGCGCGGTCTGCTCGACCAGATCGGCCTGCTCGATAAGCAGGACCAGCACCCTTCGCAGATTTCAGGTGGCCAGCAGCAGCGCGTGGCGATCGTGCGGGCCTTGGCGATGGAGCCCAAGGTTATGCTGTTCGACGAGGTCACCTCGGCACTCGACCCCGAACTGGTCGGCGAGGTACTGGCGGTGATGGCCAAGCTTGCGGCCGATGGCATGACGATGCTGGTGGTGACCCACGAGATGGACTTCGCGCGTGAGGTGAGCAACCGCACGATCTTCATCGACGAAGGCATCATCGTTGAACAAGGACCGTCGAAATCGGTGCTCTCGGCACCGCGGCACGATCGCACCAAACGCTTCCTTGACCGCGTGTTGAAAACCTTTCACGCCGTGGAAGATCCGGGTTAGGCGCTGGCGAGTTGCAAGTGCGGCCCACAATTGGAGTGATTAGCGAAAGACGGATCGTACGATGATTGAAAACACCATCTCTGGGCTCGTCGAATACTGGGAACCGATCGTCGGCTATATGCCCGGTTTCGGCAAGGCGTCGTGGATCGCTTTCGAGATCACCGTACTGGTGATCCTCGTGAGCTGGATCAGCGGTCTCTTTCTCGCTCTCGGCAAGCAGTCCCAAAGGCGCCTGTTCAACTGGCCGGCCACCTTCTACATCTGGTTTGTCCGGGGTACGCCGACCCTGATACAAATTTTCATCATCTATTTTGGTCTGCCGCAAATCGGGCTCAAGATGTCGCCGTTTATCGCCGGTGTCGTTGCCCTCGGCTTCAACAGCGGCGCCTATGTCGCCGAGATCATTCGCGGCGGTCTGTTGTCGATTCCCAGGGGCCAAATGGAATCGGCCCTCGCCATCGGCATGACCCCGGCCCAGGCCATGCGCCGTATCATCCTGCCTCAGGTGGTGCGAGTCATCATTCCACCAATCACGAATGAAGCGGCCTCGGCGCTCAAGAACACCTCTCTTCTGTCGGCAATTACCGTCGTCGAACTCACTATGCACGCTCAGATGGTCATCGCGGTTACCTTCCGGCCGTTCGATTTCTACATCATCGCGGCACTTCTCTATCTGGTGCTGACCACCGTCCTGACCCAGCTCGCGGCATGGTTCGAGCGGCGCTATGAATTGGTATACTGAGGCCGGGCGGCGCCGCAAAAACGAGTGGAGTATATGAAACAAACGTCCCAACGCGAGGAGCCAAGGGAATGACGGAGCCGAGAACGATGCCGGTCGATTCGCTTACGCTGCCGAGATTTTGCGGCCTGTCGACGTTCATGCGCGTACCCGCGCGCGACAGCGCCAAGGGCGCCGATGTCGCGATCGTCGGTCTGCCGAGTGATTCGGGCGGGCCCTACCGCACCGGCGCGCGCTTCGGCCCCAGCGCGGTGCGCAGCCAGTCGGTGATGCTACGCCAGATCAATCCCTACCGCGGCAACCTCAACCTGTTCGAGACCCTGACGATCGTCGACGCCGGTGATGCGCCCGTGGTGCCCGGCTATCTCGAACACACCATGAGCCATATCGAGAGCACCATCGACCGCATCGCCGGCGACGGCGCCATTCCGATCGCCATCGGCGGCGACCATTCGGTGAGCCTGCCCGAGCTGCGCGCGTTGGCGCGCCGCCATGGCCCCCTTGCGCTCGTTCATTGGGATGCGCACACGGACACCTGGGACAGTTACTTCGACGGCCTGAAGTATTCCGCTGGAACGCCGTTCCGCCGCGCCGTCGAGGAGGGCCTGATCGAGCCCAGCCAGTCGATCCAGATGGGCATGCGCGGTTCGCTGTTTCGCGACACCGACATTTCGCAATCGCTCGATCTTGGTTTCGATGTGGTGACCACCGATGAGTGCATGGAAATTGGCCCCGTGGCGCTCGCCGAGCGCATCAGGGCGCGGGTCGATGGCCGGCCCGCGTTTCTGACTTTCGACATGGATTTCGTCGACCCGGCCTCGGCGCCTGGCGTGCAAACCCCCGAGGCGGGTGGACCGACGGCGCGAGAGACGCTAGGCTTCATGCGGGCACTTTCGGGGCTTTCGGTCATTGGCGCCGACGTCGTCGAGACCAATCCGCTCTACGACGGGCCGGGGCAGGTGACCGCATTGCTCGCCGCCACGGTCGCGTCGGAAATCATTGCGCTGATCGCGTCCGAATGGACCGCTTGAGAATAGTCGGCGCAGTCGTCCCGCTGGTTGAGGTTTCGACGGGCCGCGGGAACGATGTCGCATACGAGCGGCAGCCAAACTGTCGAACACGCGGAGTCATTTAGACGCCACATAACAAAGCAGTGGAAGGGAGAGACCAACTATGCGTATCAGAATTTTCACGACACTCTTGGTTGCGGCGATCGTCAGCTTCGGCATCGGCGGGACGAAGACGGTTCTGGCGGGCGAACTCGAGCTCAATACGCCGGGCGTGATCACGATTTCGACCGAGGGCACGTTCCCGCCGTTCAGCATGATGACGGAGGACGGCGAGCTCGATGGCATCGAGATCGCCCTGTGGAAGGAAATCACCAAGCGTATGGGCCTCAAGTACGAGCCCGTCATCATCAAGTGGGAGTCCACCCTGGTCGGCCTCAAGGCCGGTCAATTCGACGTCATGGGCACCACCATGGACATTACCGAGAAGCGCCAGAAGGAAATTCTCTATTCCGACGCCTGGCTCGAAGGCCGCGGCATCTTGATGGTCCAGACGGACTCGCCGATCAAGTCGGTCGACGAGATCAAGGGCAAGACGATCGGCGCGCTGGTCGCCTCGTCCTATATCGAAGCGGCGAACAAGTTCGGCGCGGCGGACGTCAAGGTCTACAAGTCCGAGCCTGATGCCTACCAGGATCTGATCAACGGCAACGTCGACGGCGTCATCACCGATCAGGTGGCGGGCGGCTATGCCATCAAGGCGTCGAACCTGCCCTTGCGCATTGCCGAAGGCTACGCGCAGAGCGGTGTCCAAAAGGGCTGGGGCTTCCAGAAGAGCCGTCCCAATCTCGTGCGCGCCGTGAACGCGGCGCTCGCAAGCATGATGGCCGATGGGACCTATGACAAGATCCTGATAGACCAGATCGGCGTCAGCCCGGCACCGGCCGATCCAATTCGCAGTAACTTCTAACCGTGCGCCCGGTCTTTCGGCCGGGCCAGGATTGATACACGCGCGAACGGGCCGCATCAGGGTGTTCCGTTCGCGCGCGCGGCCTTGCCAGCTGGCGCGGTCTTCGGCGACGAAACGTACGATACTGATGGCGCATCGTGAAGCCCGGAAGACTGAAGGTATTCGAACCACCCAAACGACGGCTTAGGGTCTGCAATGGGTCCAGGCTGTTCTCTAACTCGGGGGTTGGTTGTCAAGCTCTCCATGACGTTGTGCCTCGTCAAAACTTGGCCCACCCGCTTCATTGCCCGATTGAGTTGCGCTGACGCAGACCACGTGACGCCGGGTAAAGTAGTGGTGATCTGCGGTCTGCGCTCGCAATGTTCAGGCAGCGTGTGAAACTGGATGCGCCAGCGGTGGTGAGGCACGGATGTGAGCAATTCCGACCCGATATCGAACTGCGTCCGCGATCGGTCGCGAGGGCAGGCATAACCCCAAGTTCCGACTGTGTCCTCGGGCTCGGTCCTTCAATCCTGTGATACTGACATCGCGCATCCTGGCCTCGGGTTGCCGAAACACCGGGCGCATCGGCCCACCCCGTTCTGGGCTTCGCCATTCGGATGCCGGAAAGGCACGCGTCCGATCGAGGTGGCACCCGCCCAGATGATGCCTGTGTTCCGCGATCGAATCGAACCTACCGGGTATCAGCAGAAGGTGATTCCGGACGAAAGTCGTCCACCCCTGAGATCTTGGGCGTGGAAGCCTTCGCAGGTAGCGAGAAACGGTTGCTTCGGACAGGGTGAACCCGAGCTTCAGCAGCTCACCATGAATGCGTGGCGCACCCCACAGCAGGTTTACCCGCGCCATATGGCCGATGAGCTCGCGAACCTCGGCGTCCACGCGAGGTCGTCCGCCCCGCCAGCGCCCGTCATGCCTGCGCCCAAAGACAAGGCTGAAGCCTTGTCGGCGCCATTTGAGAACGGTCCCAGGCTGACAATGATCAAGGAACCTCGCCAGCGCGACCACAGACGGGACAGTATGAGCCAAAACAGCCGGTCCCAAGGAGTCAGCCGAGGGCGATGGGTTCCCGACCGCTGGAGAACGCGGATTTGGTGCTGCAGGGCGAGGTGTTCAAAGACCAAATCCCAGCGTTCCCGGCACCTTCCTCGCCGTTCTCGAAGCCATGCCAGGAACGTCCGCATCGATCTGACCTGATTCGCATATACGCTCGCAAATTATCATAGATTCGCCGGATCAGGTTTTGAGGAACCACACGTAGTCCGTGACCCAATCAAGTTTGTGACAAAGCCCCCGCGGCCATGGCCCTCGTCGTCGAGCTTGAAGTAAGCCCGCTCGATCTGCCAGCGCTCGCCGCTCATGCGCCGGATCAGGCGCTGCATGAAACTCAGCCGCGTCGGACCCCGCGCCCCCATACGATCGAGCCGCAATATCGTCTGCGGCGGCCGCGACGCTAGGGTGACCGGTCGCTCGTCCGGATTAGATCGCTTATCGCCTATTGCTCCGCGCGCGTCGCGGCGCGACCGCCGACGGTCCTGACGAACGCAGATATCCCAAGATGACGTCCTTGACGTGCTTGCGACGCGCTGCAAACCATTTCGGATCGTCGAGATCCTGCCGGTACGTAATGGATAGCGTGTATTTGTTGGAGAGGTGGATGTAGCTCAACGACAAAATGGAGATGTAAAGCTGGACCGGATCGACCCGCTTGCGAAAGACGCCTTGTTTTTGGCCTCGGCGTAACAGGTTGGTGATCGCCTTGACGAGTGGTAGCGTCGATTGCGGCACGAATTTCGATTTCCTGAGGTGGCGTCCCCGTTCGACATTCTCGATGACGACAAGCTGAACAAATTCCGGGTGTTCGGCCATGTGATCAAACGTGAATTCGACCAGCGCGGTGATGCCCGCCACAGGATCGAGGTGGACGAGCTCGAGTTCGTCCTCGCGGACGCGTATCTCGCCATAGACGCGCTCCAGCGCAGCGATATAGAGCGCCTCCTTGCTGCCGAAATAGTAGTAGATCATGCGGATGTTGCATCGTGCACGGTCGGCGATCCGCGCAGTCCGCGCGCCGCTGTACCCCCTGGCACAGAATTCGGCCATACCGGCCTGCAGGATCCTCTCTCGCGTAGCCGGCCCGTCGCGCTTGCGGCACCCCTCTTTTGTGGCTTGGCCGGGCCGTGGTCGATCGTTACTCATAGCCCCGATTCTAGGACCCCCCAAAACTCGCAATCAGCGATGGCGGTGATACTCCGGGCAACGCAATTCAAACTGTCGTAGGCGTCATGTCGTGGCATGGATTGAACACGCTAATGGTGTTTCGATAATGATGCGGGATTTGCCTATGGACGCTGACTCGATCGGTTTCAAGGTAGGGTCTATCACGAACGCATCAAGGCGTAAGTATACACATAGTTAGCTCAGGAAATGGCCTGTCGCATTGGAGGGGCACCTGCGGATCGAACGATGGCGGGTCGGAGCAAGTTGGGTTGACGATTAGGCCCTTAAGTAATAATTTGCTTACTTATCGAGTGATCTTATTGTTGACGCGCCGTAGAGAGCCGTTTGGCATGATCGGGGTTGTGTGGGATCCCGTGTTACCCCGCAAGCGCTGCAGAGACAATGAAGGAGAGGGCGATGGATTGCCGAACCGTGGAGCGCGTCGCTCTGACCGTCAACGGCACGCGGCGGGATCTGGAGATCGAGCCTTCGCGCACGCTGCTCGACGTCCTGCGCGAGGACCTCGACCTCACCGGCGCCAAGTTGGCCTGCGATAACGGCGAATGCGGCAGCTGCATCGTCATGATGAATGGCAAGCCGACCAAGTCGTGCCTGCTGCCGGCGGCGCGCGCGGCCGGCAAGTCGATCATGACGATCGAGGGACTGGCGCCGGAAGCGAGCGACCTGCAGCCAGGCGACGACTACTCGATCCTCCATCCGATACAACAGGCGTTTTTGGAGAAGGGGGCGACTCAGTGCGGATTCTGCATTCCGGGCATGATCATGAAGGCGCACACGTTGCTTAGGAACAAGCCCCACCCGACTCGGCACGAAATCATCAAGGGGTTGTCCAAGAATCTCTGCCGCTGCACGGGCTACACCCTAATCATTGAGGCCGTGCAATACGCGGCGGATCTGATCAACGAGGGCCGAAGCGCCGAGGGCCTAGCGATACCCGACGGCCGCGCGGTCGGCGTCAGTGTCGCCCGTCTCGACAGCCCTTCCACCGTAAATGGCGCCGCGAAATACGCTGCCGACATGAAGATGGAGGGCATGCTGTACGGCAAGCTGCTCCGCAGCGAACTCCATCACGCGCGGATCCTATCGATCGACGTCAGCGAGGCGGCCGCCATGCCCGGTGTCGAAGCCGTCATTACGGCCGACGACATCCCAGGCACGCCCTATCTGCCGAACTGCCAGCCGCAGGTCTTCGTCTTTCCCAAGGACCGCATTCGGTTCAAGGGCGAAGCGCTGGCCGGCGTGGCAGCGGTTTCCGAAGAGATCGCCGCCGCGGCGCTGGCGAAGATCAAGGTCGAGGTCGAACCGCTGCCCCATGCGATCGAGATCGTCGAGGCAACCGACCCGTCAGCGACACCGCTCTACGACCATTCGCCGCTCGTGTCGGAGCCTGAAGAAGTCTCCTGCGGCGATATCGCGGCGGGCTTCGCCGAGGCCGACGTCATCGTTGAGAACGACTACACCGTCCCGGTGCGTGAGCATGCGGCGATGGAGCCCGAGTCGGCGCTCGCCTACCAGGAAGACGGCACGCTGATCATCCAGACCGGTCTCTATCACCCCTTCGTTCAAGGCACGCAGTCGATCGCCAATAACTTAGCGATGGACGAGGCGGACGTGCGCATCATCTGCCCGGCGATGGGCGGGAGCTTCGGCACCCGCGGCGATACGCTGATCGCGGTTGCTGCGGGTCTGTTGACCGAGAAGACCGGACGCCCCGTCCGCATCGTGTTCTCGCGCGCAGAGTCAATTCTCGGCTCCTGCAAGGCGCCGTCGGTCAACATGCGATACCGGACCGGCGCGACCCGGGATGGGCGCATCGTCGCCATCGATGTCGAGGTTCTCCATGGTGTCGGAAGCTGGGCGCCCTTCCTGATCGACAAGACCACCAAGGGTGTCGAGCTCTGCTATTACGAGACCCTCGGCGCGCTGCTGTCGCACGCGACCGGCCCCTACGAGATACCCAACGTGCGCGCCCGTGCCTGGGACGTATTGACGAACGGTCCGCGCTACGTACCGCTGCGCGGGACAAACGCAAACTACTTGCCGCTTGCTTATGAGTCGCAGGTCGACCTGGTCGCCGAGAAACTGGGCCTCGACCCCATCGACGTTAGGCTGCGCAACGCCGTCCGACCCGGATCCAAAACCCATTTCGGCCAGACCCTGAATGAGAGTGTCTCGATGCTCAAAGAGCTCGAGATGCTGCGCCCACACTACGAGGCCGCGCAGGAACGCTTGAAGGAGCGCCGCGCCCAGGCCACCGGTCCGTGGCGTCCCGGCCTTGGGATGGGAGCTGGATGGCGCAATATCGGCTATCTCAAGACCACCATCTCCGCCGGCTGCGAATTGGATCCTGAGGGCAAGGTGCATGTGCTGGCCGGCACCGTCGAAAAGGGCCAGGGCCCAACCACACAATTCGCCCAGATCGCCGCGGACGCCGTCGGCGTGCCCATGCGAGCGATGCGGGTAACTCTCGGCGACACGTCGGCCGCGCCTTATCCGGTGCCCACGTTCAGTTCCATCTCGACGGTGGGAACCGGCAAGGCTGTCCAGATGGCTGCGGAAAAGTTGCGCGAGCGGATCTGTGAGGCGGCCTCGGAGATGCTCCAGGCCGAACCGTCGCAGGTCACGATTGCCGACGATCGTGCCCACCTCATTGCAACGCCCGAAATAAGCGTTACTCTCGCCGAAGTCGCGCGACACCTAGCCGCCCACGGCAAGACCAACCTGTGTGAAGCCGAGATCAAATGGAGTGGCGAGGCGCCGACGATCCTCTTCGGCTATAACGCAGGTTTCATCGAGTTGGACGTCAACACCGAGACGGGGCAGGTGAGGCTGTCTAACCACGTCAACGTCTGCGATCCGGGCACTCGCATAAATCCGCTCGCAGTAGACGGTCAGATCGACGGCGCCATCGCGTTCGGCGTCGGCTTTGCCCTGTCCGAACGATTCCACCCGGACAACCCGGCCACATTGGTAGGGTACGGCTTGCCTTCTACCCGCGACGTGCCCGAAACGGTGACGCGGCTTTATGTCGAGGATCCGCTGGAGCGTGGTCCGTTTGGCGCCAAGAGCATGGCGGAGCATCCGGGCATTTCGGTAATACCGGCCATCGTCAACGCGATTGCCAACGCAACCGAAGCGCGCGTGCGCGACATTCCGGCCACGCCCGAACGGGTGCTCGCGGCACTCGAAGCGCGACGCGAGTCAGACCCCGCAGGCCGCACAACGGGCACGGCCACACGGCACCAGGGGTTGTCATCGCCCGCGCCGGCAAGCGAGCAAGGCCCGACAACCTGATTCTCCGTTTGGGCGCGACACGCCGGACGCCACCACCCTTCCAATTTTCGGGACCGACCGGCGCAGAGAGAGGTCGCGTCTGCTGGCGTCAACGGATACGTGTCCGCAAGCGGTCCACGAACACGGCCGTGATGATGATCATCCCTAGGGCGATCTGCTGGATATAGCCGTCGACCCGGACCAAGTTCATGCCGTTCGAGAGGATAGTGACAAAGAGTCCTCCGAAGATGCAGTGAATGATCCGGCCCTCGCCGCCGCGGAGTGTCACCCCGCCGATCACGGCCGCGGCGACGCTCAGGAGCATCAGCCCGCCGCCCATACTCGGCTCGCCCGACCCCGTGCGCGCGGTGAGCAGCAACGCGCCGATCGCGACGCAGAGTGAGCAAAGCACGTAGGCACAGACCAAGTGGAGTCTGCTGGAAAGACCAGCCACATGGGCGGCGCGGGGATTGCCACCCAAAATGTAGAGGCTTCGCCCCAACACCGTACGATTGAGCACGACGTACGCCGCCGCCAGCACGATCAAGCACACCGCGACGGGCGCCGGGATGCCAAACCAACTCGACAGGAAGAACATGTACCTGAACTCGTCCGGCAGGTTGAATACCGGGAAGCCACCGGAAAGCGTCGTAGCGAAGCCCAGGGCGATGCCCTGCATGCCCAGCGTGGTGACAAAGGGGTTCACACGCAGAAGAGAGACGCAGACGCCGTTGATCGCGCCGACGACGAGCCCGATTGCCAAACCGGCCAGGCAGGCGACGATGATTGCGAGGCCGACGGCGTCGGGATTGGCCCCGAGCATGCCCATCATGACCAACGCGCTCGCGATGCTGATCATCGAGATAACGGAACCGACGGAGAGGTCGAACCCGCGGGTGAGGAGCGCAAACAACTGGGCCGTTGCGAGAATGATCGGATAGCTCGCCTGCTTGAGGATGTTGACGATGTTTCCCATGGAAGCGAACGCCGGCTCGACAAGTCCGAAGGCAAGCACCATGATCACGAGAACGAGCGGCAGTACTCCGTACTCCGCAAGAAAATTCAATCCGAGGCGGACCAATCTGGCACGGTCGGGGACGGCCTGCGGCGCGTGGTCGGTCATCGCCTCGCCCCTCGAGACCCCAGCTGATCGAGAGCGACGGCAAGGATGATCACGATGCCGACCACGATCGTCTGGATCTTGCTGTCGACCCGCATGAGGTTCATGCCGTTGCTTACTAACGACAGGAATAGCGCGCCGAGCGCCACGAGCTCGACGCGTCCCACGCCGCC
Source organism: Bryobacterales bacterium (assembly GCA_047516085.1). Classification (GTDB taxonomy): domain Bacteria; phylum Acidobacteriota; class Terriglobia; order Bryobacterales; family UBA6623; genus JAKZVK01. The sequence continues at coordinate 5,744 of JAKZVK010000127.1, read as the reverse complement.
GCGCACCGATACCCCGCCGATCACCGCCGCTGCGATGCTTTCGAGCATGAACGTCGTGCCCATGGTCGCCTCGCCGGAGCCGACGCGCGCGGTCAGTAGAACGCCCGTCACCGACGCGAGGAACGCGCACATCGTGTAGGTGATCATCAGGTACGTCGTCGTCCTGATGCCCGAGACACGCGCAGCGTGGATGTTGCCGCCGATGGCATAGATGTAACGACCGAGCCTCGTCCAGTTCATGATCCACCAGAGCGTCACCAGGACGAGCGCCGTGATGTAGAGCGAAATCGGCAGATCGAACAATCTCAGCCGGCCGAAGTCGCGGGTGAACTCCGAGGGCATGCCGTAGATCGGTATGCCGCTCGTCATATAGAGCGCCACCCCGTAGACGATCGACCACGTGCCGAGCGTCACCAACAAGGGGCTGACTTTGAGGAAGCCGACGACGGCGCCGTTGAGCACGCCAACCGACGAGCCGACGAGCAGTCCGGCGAACACGCCGACCGCGACGACGAGATAGACGCTTTCGGGCATGGCGACGACGAGCCCGCCCATCGTCAGCGCGACGACCACGCTTGTCAGCGCCGTGATCGCGCCCACCGAGAGGTCGAACCCGCCGATGATCAGGACCAGCATTTGCCCGGACGCGATGATCATCAGGAACGACGAATTCCGTAATACGTTGATCAGGTTCGCCGTCCGGAAGAACTTGGGTTCATAGAGCCCGAAGAAGCAGAACAGAGCAACGAGGAGGATCGGCAGGAGGCCGAAGGCCAAGAAGGGTTTCAGCGCGCGCCGCCAGACTGGCGCCTCCTCTGGCTTATCCGCGTCGTGCACGATCATGGTCCGCGCCCATTCACGCGCGTGGGCCGTCGCATGATATTTCGGCCGCTTCGTCACGCTCGAAAAACGAGGACAGCACCGCTTGCTCGGTTATCTCGATGCCAACGAGTTCGGCCACGATTTTGCACCGATGCATGACGTAAACGCGATTTGCGAGGTTCAAGACTTCCGGGAGTTCCGATGAGATCAACAGAACCGCCGCGCCCGCCTCGGCGAGGTTCTTCATCAGCTCGTAGACCTCGCTTTTCGCCCCGATGTCGATGCCCACCGTCGGCTCGTCAAACAGGAACACGCGTGTATCGCGCGTGAGCCCCCGCGCGAGCATGACCTTTTGTCGATTGCCGCCCGAGAGGAAGTCGATTGTTCGCTCCATCAGTGGTGGGCGGATTCGCAGGTCCTCTACCAACTTCTTCACCTCGGCACGCTCCCTGGCGCGCCGGAGCCAGCGGAAGCGGGAAAAGGCGGGTAGATCGAGCGCGGCCATGGTGACGTTCTCGCGAACCGGTCGAGGCAGTGCCAGCCCCTCCGCCAGCCGGTCGGACGGAAAGTAGCAGAGCGCTCGCCCAAGCATCATGGCCGGCGTCGGTTGCGGAATGTGCGCACCCTCGAGCACGATCTCGCCCACCGCGACGCGCTCGAGACCGAAGACCGCGCGCGCGAGCTCCGACTTGCCGCAGCCAACGAGGCCCGCGACACCGACGATTTCGCCGGCGTGCACCGCAAAGCTCACGTCGCTCAAGCGGCCATTGGTCAAGGTCAGGTTCTTGACCTCGAGCAGGATCTCGGCGGGCCTGTGGTTGATCTTCGGAAACAACACGTCGATGGTGCGTCCGGTCATCATTTCGACGAGCTGGGTCTCCTCGATCTTCGCCGCCTCCACCGTGCCGATCTTCTTGCCGTCGCGCAGCACCGTGACGCGGTCGCCCACCTGCTTGATCTCGCTCATCCGGTGCGAAACGTAAAGGATGCCGACCCGTTCGCGTTTGAGGCGGTCGATCAGTTCGAAGAGCCCCGTTGTCTCGCGTTCGGTGAGCGACGAGGTGGGCTCGTCGAGAATCAACAACTTGACGTCCCGCAGCAGGGCCTTGGCGATCTCGACCATCTGCTGCTGGGCACGCGTCAGCTCGCCGACGATCGCGTTGGCCTCTAAATCGAAACCGAGGTCGGCGAGCATCTCGCGCGCCTTTGCGCGCATTTCTGTCTTGTGAAGGACGCCGAGGCGCACCTGCTCGCGGCCGAGGAACAAGTTTTCCTCGACGGTGAGGTTTGGGGCGAGACTGAACTCCTGGAAAACCGGACTGATGCCTGCCCTGCGGGCCGAATACGGGCTCTGGTGCGCGACCTCCCGGCCCTCGAAATAGAAACTCCCCCGATCGGGCGGGTAGGTGCCGGCGATAATGTTGGTCAGTGTCGACTTTCCGGCGCCGTTCTCACCGAACAGCACGTGTACTTCCCCCCGCCGGAGATTGAAGTCGACGTCATCGAGGGCGACTACTCCCGGAAAACGCTTGGTGATGCCTTTCAGTTCGGCAAGGAACGGCAGTGTACCGGGTTCCGCGCGGGAACCCGGTGCATCCACTACACGTGCCGTCGACTGATCACTCACCATCCCCTAAGGATAACTCAGGATCAATCAACCTTGTAGACAGGCTGCCAGCCTTTCGGCGCAAACGCCGTGGTCAGATCGAGGGTCTTGACCGTTTCCTGGTTAAGAATCTGGGGCACCGGATGGACCTCCTTATAGTAGTCCGCACCCTCTAGCACGCGGACGGCCAGGTCGATGCAGATGCGTCCCAAGGTGACCGGCATTTGGGTGGCCGACGCGAGGATATCGCCGTCGATCACGCCGTCGAGGATCCCCTCGTTGCTGTACCACGACATGATCTTCGTCTTGTCGGCGACACCCGCCTCCTCGACCGCCCCGACTGCGACTTCCGCCATCACGCCCGTGCCGAAGAGAAGATCGATATCATCATAGGTTTGCAACGCGTCCTCGATGAGCTTGAGCTGCACGCTCTTGCCGGTCTCGCCATACTTCTCCTCGACCAATTCGACATTGCTACCCTCGATGGCCATTTTGAAACCACGGGCGCTCGCCTCGGGCCACCCGGCGCCCGCTGGACCCGGGAAATTGATGGCACGCACCTTGCCGCGGCCCTTGAAGTGCTCGACGACCCACTTGCCCGCCTGATACGCTACGGGCTCCGGCGGCTGCCACACGGCGGCGTGGATTGGGCCCTCTTCGATGGTGTTCGCACAGCCGATCTGCACGATGCCCTTCTCTCGCCCTTCGACAACCTTCTTGCTCAACGCGGCGTCCGATACGGCCGAAATGCCGATCGCGTCGACGCCGAGCGCGACGCAGTCGTCGTACTGCGTGACCTGCTTGCTGACGTCGGTGTAGCCACCCGCCTGGAACAGCGTCATCTTGATGCCCAGGCGCTTGGCTTCTTGAGCCAGACCATAGGCCACCGCCACCCACCAGCTATCCTTCATATGCGGCACGAGGACGCATACGTGCCACTTCTTGGACGCCTTCTCGAGCGGGACATATTCGATAGGAACGGCACTTCCCGAACTAAAATCCTCGGCCGGGAACGGCCACCAAGGCTTCTCCTGGGCCGGCGCGCTGGTGGCAAGTCCAGCCGCGAAAGCCGCGCCAACCACAATCGTTGCCAAAGTCTTCAACCCGGACATTGCGGTCTCTCCCTTTTCGTCTCGGTTTTTCGATGTTTCTGTTTTTTTGACTATTATTTGAGCCGCCGAAATTTCCATTGTCGACGGGATGATCAATCGATCATTTCTTGCCGTAACTGGCCGCAACGTGACAGAACAATCCTGCCCGATCCATGAACTGACGGCGACCTTCGCATATTAACTAAGCAGTTAAAGCGTATGTTGCGAGTTCGATACGTGTCAAGTACAAACAGAGCTTGATGTGGCGGCCAGTCGGCCAAGGGCGGTGAGGCACGGCCGTATCGCCGGGGACAACTGTCCATCGTTTGCCGGCAAGCCTGACGAGGATTGCCGCCGGCCGTTTGGGCGGGCGACGGCACAACTGACCGGCTCGTCGGCGTGGCGAGTCGGATTCGAGGGTCGGGTCGCCGATGTTCCGTCTCGTCGGACTAGGATTGGAGGGAAGAGACAATGGCTTCAGGTGACGACGAACTCTGCTACATCACGGCAACCGAGGCGATCGACGCGTTCAAGGCCAAGGAGCTTTCGCCGGTCGAGCTCATGAAAGCGGTTATCGCGCGTTCCGAAGAGGTCAATCCGAAGGTCAACGCGTTCACGCACAAGTTCTTCGACCGTGCCTTGGACCAGGCGAAGGCCGCCGAAGCGAAATACGCCAGGGGTGACGATGTCCGTCCTCTAGAGGGCGTGCCGATCGTGATCAAGGACGCGTATCCGGTCGCTGGCGAGATCACGACCTTCGGGCACCATTTTTTCGCCGACAACGTAACCGAGACCTCGGCGCCGACCGTCGCCCGATTGCTCGACGCCGGCGCCGTCATGCACGCGCGATCGACGACGCCGTCGCTCGTGTGGGGGCCGATGGTTCAAAGCGAGATCTGGGGCATAACGCGGAACCCGTGGAATCTGGATTACAACCCGGGCGGATCGTCGGGTGGCTCGGCGGTCGCCATCGCGACCGGCATGACGACACTCTCCGATGGCACGGATGCGGGCGGGTCGATCCGCCAGCCGGCGTCGTGCAGCGGCGTATTCGGCTATTACGCGCCCTTTGGCCGCAACCCCGTCAACCTTGATTGGGCGCGCGAGACCATGCTTTCATACGGGCCCCTGACGCGCAGCGTGGCCGATGCGGCGCTGATGCAGAACGTGATGGCCGGCGCCCATCCCGAGGACATCTGCTCGCTCAAGCCGAAACTCGAGATCCCGGATCGACTCGAGGGCATCAAGGGGTGGAAGATCGCCTTCTCGATGGACCTCGGTTATTTCGAGGTCGACAAGGAGGTTCAGGCGAACACCTTGGAGGCCCTCGAGGCGTTCAAGAGCCTCGGCTGTACGGTCGAGGAGGTCGACGTCGGCTGGGACTTCGGCGTTCTCGACGCCTGGACGACGATGTGGGAGGCGGCCTTCTGGGCGTGGGGTCGCGACCTCTATCCGCGCCTCAAATACGAAATGGATTCCTTTGCGCGCATTCTCCTCGAGCGGGGCGCCCAGCATAGCGCGGAGCGGTACTACAAGACCAACCAGGTGCGCGCCAAGATGTACCAGACGCTGGCGCCGATTCTGGAGAAATACGACGTCCTCGTCTGTCCCTCGACGGCCGTGCCCGCATTGACCGTCGATCACGACCTCGAAGACAAGAACTTCCGCATCAATGGCAAGAAGCTCACTTATGCCAACCACGCAGGTGACATCTACGTCCAATGGCAGCTCTGTTACCCGTTCAACCTGGTCCCCGAATGCCCGGTAGCGACGGTGCCCAGCGGCTTCGCCAGCTCGGGCGTGCCCACCGGCATCCAGATCGTCGGGCCATCCTTCGAGGACGTGGTCGTCTTCCGTGCGGCGGCAGACTATGAGAGGGCGCGACCCTGGCGCCAGCACCGGCCGGATCTCTGAGTGGTCACGACATGCGGGTTGGGCGGCTGATGTCGTACGGCAGTTGGCGCTGACCGCGTTAGCGCTCCCATAAACTCCGTCCGGTGGGCATTGTCACGTTAACAGCGTGGCTTCGGTGCAGTCGGGGCTTTAGCGTCTCTGAATGTGCAAGATATCCTACCGTCGTCACCGCTTTCCGCCGATCATCATCCAGCATGCCGTCTGGCTCTATTGCCGTTTCACGCTGAGCTATCGGGACGTTGAGGACCTGCTTGCCGAGCGTGGTCTCGACATCTCGTATGAGACAGTTCGAAGATGGGTCTTGAAATTCG